>NZ_KI519511.1:40236-122114 GCF_000482845.1 Anaerobiospirillum succiniciproducens DSM 6400 | reverse complement strand
AATCCACTCATCGACTACTGTACCACTGCTAAGTGCCCAAATCTGCATGGACTCAAGTTGACGCTCTAAATCTTGCTTTTGCCCCTTGCTACTGACTCTACAATAGACAACTGTATTTCTATGCTCAGCTTTAACGCCCATCACTGCGCGCAAGTCTGAATCATCAAAATACCTATGTCCAGAAGGCAGGCGTTTACTAGCTATTTTACCTTCTGCCTCCCAACGTCGGATCGTAGCTGGGGTACGGCGTACCAATTTAGCAAATTGTCCAATCTTATATGTGCTCATAATAAATGTATATTAACACATTTTTTTATATTTTTCAAAACTGTTAATTGCTCTTGCTTGAGTTTTTCAAAGGTCTGATTGCAGCGTTCAGCGGCCTTCATAAAGTCTTTAACCTTTGGAAGGAAGTCATAATCAGCAGGGGCAAAGCCAAAGTTATCCATCTCATCTGCGGTAATAAACTGCAGCTCACTGTGAGAGTCAGACAGCTGTGGCTCTTCGCCATCGAGTAAGTGGCAAATGTAGAGATCTAAATCTACGGTGAGATCTTCATACTCGTGATGGCAGCTTAAGAAGTAGCTATCTACGCTAACACGGCAATTGAGCTCTTCTAAGATCTCACGACGGCAGGCCTCAGAGGCAGTTTCGCCTTTTTCGATCTTGCCGCCTGGAAACTCCCAGAAGTCTGCTAAATGACGACCGATAGCTCGCTTAGCAATGAGGAACTTATCGCCCTGAGTAATCAGAGCTGCTGCGACTTTAATATTTTTCTTGGTATCGGCCATCTTTGATTCCTAGCGTGTGAATACTTAGTAGCTTTCATTTGTAGCAGCTACTGTTTTCTATGGTATTAGCTGTCTTTGCACGATAGTAAGGTGCAAAAAAGCTGTGCAACTTAGCTAATTGTATACCTTAGTCGCATGCCTAAGGAGAACAGTGCTAAAAATGCTTATTAGCAACGTAGTGCCATGACAAGTGCAAAAGCATGTGATGAGCATGTTACCTTTGATGAGCACGATTGCGTTAAGGCATTCATTCCTTAACTCATTAATTGTCTGTTCACTAATTAGCTATTCATTAACTCATGGCGGCAGTGCAGCTGCAGTTCATTGTAGTTGCAGTTCAGCTGCTGTGCAGCAGCAGTGTAGGTGCAGTGGACTTGCAGTGGTTGCCTGCAGATACTAAAAACCCAGCACGAGGCTGGGCTTTTGAGGCCATGCGCTAGTAGATTGGGCATGGCTCGATGCTTCACACTGCATGCAGCGGCTTTAGGTATTTAAGCTAAGCCTTTATGTGCAGTGCGTATGGGGCTATTTAGAGTGGGCGAACCATGAGCTGCATGAGCTTTTCGTTACCGACTAGGTAGCCTAAGAGCTCAGCTACAGTCTCTAATGAGCCAGTGTAGTTGATGGAGTAGACGCTCATGTCATCGTTGTACTGACGGAGCCATAAAGCTACATCCTTTTCGCCTTCCTTGCCATCGATGAGGCAGGTGCCGTACTGAATGTCTGGAGCGGATACAAACTCAACGCCGTTTGCCTCAAAGGCCTTACCTGCAGCAACACAAGTCTCTTGTAAGGTCTTGTACTCTGCCTTGTTAATACGGATAGTTACTACAGCTGAGTGATCTTCCTTCTCTACAGAGATAGAAGAGGCTAAAGGCTCGTTAGAGAAGGTTAATACCTTCCAGCCCTGTGGGATACCTAAAGCAAAGTACTGAGTCTTGTAGACCTTCTTTACATCCTTAAAGAGCTCGTTAGATGAAGCATCTAAGAAGATTTCAGGGCCTGATACTGTCTCTGGAGCTTGAGAAGCAGTTTCAGGGGTGCTGGTACATGCAGTCATGAAAATTGTTGAACCTAATAAGACTGGTAATAGCAGAGATCTAGCTTTCACAAAAACTCCTTAGACACTAATAGTTATCGTCATAAACAAGCATATATGCCTTGCCTTTTAGAGAAAGTGCGTGGGCATGACATGATAGCTAATGACTGATGATGGTTAGATCTAGATTACACCCATAAACTTAGGCAAAAAAATAGACATAAGCAAAAAGCTTAGTGTAGTGCTAAAGTCTTTGGGTAAAGCAAAACTACACTAAATTAGCACAATTCACAAGGATAGAGCTCTCACTCATGCAATCTTAAGGAGACAAAGTACATAGTGATCTTTGCTTTGGTAGAGCTTTTGTGGTGCATTTGTCTGATTTATATCTCATTTATTGCCATAAATTGTCTCATTTGTGGCCTTTTCATGGGACATATCATGGGCATTGATGGTCAAAAGCATCATTAATCTTTCATTGTCACCTGACAATTTAGACTTAAAGATAGCTAAAAAAAGCTTGCTTGGTTTGCTTTGTAAATCAGCACTAAATCAGATAGAATGTGCCATTGTCGCGTAGACTACCCCTGTGCTTGTATACAAGCATGCTCTCTTTTGAGACATGGTTTTGTCAAAGATCAAAACGCGATAACACATGTTTTGCCATGATAGTTAATCTGGATTGACTGCAGTGTTTGGATATCGTTTCTCTTAGAACATATAACAAAACATAGCGCTAACACCTTGTTAAAAGGCCGGATGCTAGCGCTAGATTTTGTTGTCCAAAGCTTGGCAAAACTTATAACTCATCTTTGATCGCATGCACTTTATGCTCACTTAAAAGAGCTAGCTAAATCTTAGGCCTCAATGCAGTGTTTTAATGCACTGTTCTATAAAGGCCTACACTAGATAAAAGTGTAGCACCTTAGAAAGTGCATGACTGCGATCGACTCGGTTTGAGGACTCGGCATGGCCAGACAGACTTGGAGCAGCCGCTTGACCTATATCATGACTGTAGCAGGTGCTACTATCGGATTCGGTGCAACTTGGCGCTTTCCATACTTAGTAGGCGAGAACGGCGGTGGCGCATACGTTCTTATGTTCATCCTTGTGATGCTCTCAGTTGGTATTCCAATCATCTTAGTTGAAAACGTGATTGGTCGCCGTGCACAGACTAACTCAGTAGATGCTTTCTTTACTAAGAATTCCACTAACTCTCAAGCATGGAAGTTCTTTGGCTATTTGGGCATCTTCGGTTCTTTTGGCATCTTGTCTTACTACATGCCAATTGGTGGCTGGGTTATCTCATATGTCTACCACATCTTCTTGGGTGCCTTAGGCATAGACGGTGGTTTAGATCTGTCAGTGCCTGTTACTAAAGAAGTAACTAATGCCTTCTATACTGATCAAATTGAGAACTCACCGCTGACCATTACCATCTTCACTGGTCTGTTTGTTCTCATTAACTGGTTCATTTTAAGAAAGGGCATTATTGCTGGTATTGAGCGTGCCGTTAAGTTCTTAATGCCACTGTTGTTTGTGTGCCTTATCATTATGATCGGCCGTAACTTAACTTTAGAGGGCGCATGGGAAGGCGTACGCTTTTACTTAACTCCAGATTTCTCTAAGCTATCAGGCAAGCTCTTTTTAGACGTATTAGGTCAGGTATTCTTTGCTCTGTCCTTAGGTTTCGGTGTAATGATTACCTTATCAAGCCACCTGAACAAGGAAGAGAACTTAGTTAAGACTGCAGTGATCACCGGTCTTATCAACACCGCTATTGCTGTGTTAGCTGGCTTTATGATTTTCCCATCACTCTTTAGCTCAGGCCTGTCACCAGACTCTGGCCCAAGCTTAGTGTTTAGAACACTGCCAATTGCTTTCTCACACATGGCCTTTGGTAACTTCTTTGCCATCGTGTTCTTCATGCTCTTAGTGATTGCTGCACTGACTACTTCTGTAACCATTTACCAAGTAATCATCTCAGTGCTCTATGAGAAGTTCAACATTCGTTACACTGGCTCAATCAATGTAACACTGCTTGCTATCTTCATCTTTGGCAATATCCCATGTATCTTAAGCTCTGGTCCACTTGCCGACGTCACCATCTTAGGCAAGTCCATCTTTGATACTTATGATTTCATTTCAGGCAATATCTGCTTCGTTATCACTGCCTTAGGCGCATCTTTATATGTAGGCTGGGTACTAAAGGACAGTGCCTTAGCTGAGATTAGCAATCAGCACAAGCTTTCAGGCAGCGTTTTCACCGCATGGTTTACTTATGTGCGCTACGTGATTCCACTCATCGTAGTGGCTATCTTTATCTACGGCTTAATTCCAGTGCTTACACCACTATTTGCCTAGATTAGATAATCACATCACGCAATTGCGTATTAACACCTAAATACGCACAGCATTACGAAGGGCTTTCTTAGCAATAAGACAGCCCTTTGTTTTATCAGCTACAAATCCAAACCAACGCCTGCCACCTTCAACGCACACTAATCCTAGCCAAAGCCTAAGAAAAAGCGTAAGACAAAAGCTAAGACGAAATCACGCCACTACACCAAAAGTCATCTCTAACAATGCGTGTTATGCATGGTAAAGACAGCCCACCAAAGCATGACTGTGAGCACTGTGTGCGAGCTAACTTATCGAACCCAAACTGGACGATTAACAGACTGCCATCAATGAAAAACAGGCTTTATCGATAAGGTGCTAGCATACATAGACACTCATGATCTCAACATGAGCTAAAGTAACTCTTGTCAGAAAACATCCGCCAAATGCTGAAATCTAAAGCCATAGGTCGCTTAGCAAACTCTAGCAATTACTCTCGGACAAATGAGCACAAGAAAAGAGGTCGTACGACTAAAGAAAGGCCGTCGTGACTAAGTGCTATGGGACAAGATCTACAAAGATACAAATCCGATAAATAAGCGGTTTTGAGGCTAAAGTTGGAAGAAAAAGAGGTGGCCTTAAGGGGCTTAGTAAGAATTTTGCGTGGCGCAGAAACGAAAAAAGCAGCCTGATGCTGCTTTCGTAATGGCGGTGAGAGGGGGATTCGAACCCCCGATACGGGATGACCGTATACACGCTTTCCAGGCGTGCTCCTTCAGCCACTCGGACATCTCACCGCTGAGACATTCAAGCGCATAAAGCGCTGTAGCTGTGAACGGTGCTAATTATATAGATTTTTAACGTCCATGCAACACTTTTTTAATGATTTGCGCGAAATTACTCTCAAATGGCCCTGATCTTGGGGTTTTTGATGGCCTAAATACACTAAAAAGCATGATCTTGAAGTATTTGCAGCCATCATTTGCCATCCAATTCCATGGAGGATCTAAGTACCCATAGCAGTTCATAACCAACTACCAGCATTTACCAGGCGATAGATTAGTACAGTGCAGACACTCAAGCTTAAAGCTAAAGAGACTAGGCTTGCGGTAAATAAACGATCACAGCAAGTGACGTTGACTTACTAGCTCACGTGACACAGCAGCAGATGCAATATCTTATGGCAGGGCAAACTACATAACTAAAGAGAAGGGACTCTTGTCTTGATGAGTTTTACAGATGGGCAATATGAACAGGGCAATATTGTCCGTGCCCATGCAAAAGGGCAGTAGAGACCGCATATTATGCAAGATGCAGTTAAGGGCTTAGCTGCAGTTAAAGAGCTGAGCTGCAGTGCTTGGAAGCTATGCACGTCAGAGTGTGGCGCTAGGCATTTAGGATTTAGATTGCTGGTGTTTGGCTGAAACTTATACCAGTTTATCTTTACGGAAGGCGGCGCTTAAGCTAAAGTGTGAACGTAAGATAATCTCTTTTATGTGCAACAGTTTGTATCTAGAAATGCCATCTATCTCTCATATTTGATGAAAAGTTTGATCTTGATGAATCGAGACTAGTGGCTTTGAGTAGAATACATAACATATTGTGTGGATCCTAGTATACAAGTTGTCAATATTTCAAGTTCAGTTCAACTGTGTGCTAGTCATTGTTATACGACTACAGCTCTTGCTGAGCTAGTCAATGATTGCTGCTGATGGCTACTTTTGTATGAAAGCAAATCAACTCGTTAGACGCTATTTTGTCTTGTTCATCGCTTTATCTCTTGCTGGCTTTGGTGTTGCCTTAACTACTAAGGCTGAAATAGGTATTAGTTCTCTTGCTAGCACGGCCTATGTAATCTCAGTGTACTTCCCGGTGACCATGGGCGTGATGTTGATTGTCTTTAATGTTCTCAGTCTCGTACTGCAGCCACCATTGATGAGCAAAGAAGAACGAAAAGCGCAGTTCGTCAATATGATGCTACAGATTCCGGCTTTATTTGCCTTTGGCCTCTTTGTTGATTTCTTCATGTGGGTCATGCAAGACTTTAATCCGAGTGATTTTGGTTACATTGTCTGTCTTGCCATTTTCATCTTAGGCTCAGTCATCACTGCCATAAACATCATCTTGCAAGCCGTCGCTGACGTAGCCAAGATCGCCTGTGATGCTTTTGTAATCGTGCTTGCCAAGCGCTTTAACTTCAACTTGGGCCGTGTCAAGCTAGTCTTTGATATCGCCTTTGTGGTCGCAGCAGCTATCATCTCACTTATATGCTCAGGCTTTTCTGAGATCATTGGTATTCGTGAAGGTACCATCATAGGCACTATCATCGTGGGCCCATGCGTAACTCTCTTAAGCCCATACTTTAAGTTTGTTGAAAACTGGATCGCAAAGAGCCAACCATCAACTGCCACAAGCACCTCAGATGCAAGCGTCTCTGAGGAAAGCTAACCGAGCATTATTCAGTAGACATCCAAATCCCCGTCACGTCCTGCCATATCAGAAGATACAATCCTCTTCAGGCCAGGCCAGCGCATCAGCACCAGCTCTTGATGAGCGCAACCTCGCTATCAAAAGGCAGGGCGTGACCAACAAGCCATTCATAGCACCAATCCTGCCTAACTTCACTGCTCTAATGCATAAGCCTTTCACGACTTAACCAAATTTCAATCCCCACCAAACTACCACAAGATCAAAGCTCATTGTCTCAAGCACTCATAATCAGCAGCAGCTTCAGCAATGTATTTAGCCTTCCATGATTCGCTTTGCTCATCAGACAAAGCAATAAAGTACATTGCCATTAATGATCTTTTTATAGCTCAATGCTTACAGGTGATCGTTTAGGTCGGTGTTGATACTTTATTGAACACGCAGTACGTGCCATCAAAGCTCAAAGAGCAAGGCGCTAAGTCTATGCCTAAATCTCATTTGCAAACATCAATAATCTAAAGCCTCTGGCACTCATCTTTTGAGTAAAAGCCATGATCTTTTAGAGGTTTCTTACATAAGTTAGTCTGCTTGAGAAAGGAACGATAGGTTCTGATTAATTCTCAGAGACGACAGGCCGCAGTGACATTCTGCATGAAGGTAAGCCATCAGTACTGCTATGCTGAAGCGGTCTTAGTATCGGCTTGTTGAACTACTGCCGCTCTTAGCGATCGTAGAGTGTGAATAGGCTTGATACTCTCTGATCTAGAGTGGTAAGCCTCTTTGCATGGGGAGTAGTTGAGTTTTAACTGTTGCTTTGATCTTGCTTTGGCTATTGACGGGGGACTGCTTGTGAAAATGCAGCTTGGTTATGCGCGATCTTTTGTAAATGACAAGTCGTGTGACAAGATCTGATGGTATAAGGTGCATGATCTTGGGCGCTTGGAAAATATTTTTGTGGCATGGGTACGGATTTCTGTCGCTGTTCCGTATGTACTAAGGGTGCTATGCTATAATTAGAGTTTAATGGCGAGGCTCGCCTGGACAGTCGTAATCACCTGTGCCGCGAGCCGTGCTTGACAACCTCAAGGCTAATAGCCTGCACGTAGCATGAACTATACTGCTCAAATGCGGTAAGTAAGGCTTTTTCGAGTGCTTTGCGCACGTGCTCTTAGAGGTCTTGTTTTTAAAAAATGGCATCTCCTTGTAGAGATCTAGACTTTTAGAAAGTGCCATGGCGTCAGAACAGTGTGACGTTTTGGAATATATCTTTTAATGCTAGAGATCATGCAGAGGTTGCAAGATGTCTTGGGCACAGGTATTAACAACAGGAACGTATAGTGAAGAACCGTAGTATCATCCGCAGCGAGATCAATAACTACTATCGCGCCAAAGTTATCAGCTGGTTGGCAAGTCACGTTAAAGATAAGCGTGATGTGCCTGAGGACTTCCCAACCCACCTCTATCTCGGTGCTCCTACAAAGGACGAGGATGTTCTTGAGAGCAAGGATGCTTTCTTAAGCTTCTGCAAAGAGTGGAGCGCACCGCTTCCTGCTGGTCACATCGAGTTTATCGATAAGACCTATCCAGATATTGGCACTGTTAAGGTACCAATTCACTTAGTTTTCGACACTCCAGAAGAGCTTGCAACTTGGGCTGGTCACTTAGTGGAGTACCACTCCTCAGTTCGTTGCTTAGATCTGATCGCTCATGAGATGCCAGAGCTCATCGATAGCGCTCTGAACGTGATCTCATCACTTGCTAACCTCGCTTGGATCGACTTTGAGCGTATGGTTGCAGTATGCAAGTGGTTCTGCGAAAACCGCAACAGCCGCCTGTTAACCCGTCAGATCCCAATTCGTGGTATCGATACCCGTTGGTTTGAGATCCACACTCCGCTCCTTTTAGACTTCCTGCGCGACTACTTAGAGCTCAATCCTTATCGTAAGGATCTGCTGCAGCTTGGTTTAGTACCACCTCCAGCATTAATTCGCTTAGTAATCTTTGACGCAGAGTTACGTGCCAAGGTTGGCGGCTTAAAGATCGTAGCTGCATCTATCAGCGAGTTAAACGAGCTCAACTTACGCCCTGAGCGTATTGTGTTCATGGATAACTTACCAACTGCAGTTGCTCTTCCAGATATCAAGGGCACCATTGGTATCATCACTCCATTCCATCACGTACGTGAGACTTGCCGCATTAACTGGGTTGCTCAAGCTCACTGCCAGTACTTAGGCTCTGTAGATTTACGCTCCTTTGCAGTACTGCACAACTTACGTCTGTACCTGCCTAACATCGAGAGCGTTCTCATGGATGAGCAGACCTTACTGTCCAACCAGGATCTGTGGACTAATGATGACGTATCAGGCTTTGATAGCGCACCAGTTGCTTTAAATCAGGCTGAGTCTCATTTATACGGCTGCTTAATCGATGGCGTTTATGGCGATCACGTACGCTTAGACTTAGAGCGTCTGCCATTAGCTTTAATCGCTACTGCATTAGGCGCTGACGATGAGCAGGCTGCATCTTTAGCTCGTGAGGCTGAGCTTTATAGCAATGTTGGTAACAACTATCAAAACAATGCTGCTAAGCCAACCCCAGCAAATGATGCTGCAGCATCAGGCCAGTAAGCCTTAATCTTGGATTAGCTAAATAATCCAAGCTGCGGTCTTAAGTATGTTCATGTACCAAAGTGCATAGCATGGCAAAGGCCGCAGCTAAAACCATATTAGTGGCAGGTGTTGCATTGTATTAAGGAGCTTTTGCTCCTTTGTTCGTTTTTAAATATCCTGCTTTTTTTCCTCCTTGGGCCAAGATGTGCAGCCTTTAGACGGCTAACTCATTTACCAAAATGAGAGTGGATCTTGAGTACAAGTTCGCTCGAGATCTGTCATTGCTGCTTGGTTGCAGCTAAGGATGGCGAATTATGGCAACCAACGATGATAAGCTCCAAAATCTTATCAACAGGGCTATTAGTGATTATGCTTATGGTCAAGAAGATGAGGTAATGGATAAGGCATCGCTTGAGCGACTGTCTCAGATAGTTAATGCTCAAGAGCCAGTAGCACAAAAGAAAGTTGATATCTTTGGTGATGGAGTTAACGGTGTAAACGTCAATGCTTTGCGTGTTGCTCTGCAAGGCTACAACGACGTTAAGCCAAATAAATACTCTTCACGCAAGAGTGACTTTCATAGTGCTAAGGCTAGTGTTAGCTCTAATCAGACACCTTCAGACCAAGGTTCAAGCGCTTCTTTTGAGTCCACTTTAAATCCAACCTTAACGCGTGGAGCAGGTCATTTAAACTCAAGTGCTAATGACAATAGCGTAGCCCCTGCTGCAGGTATCGTCTCTCAAGGTGAATTAGCACCTAGGACTAATAGCCATACGCAAGGTAATCAGGCCTCATCACATGCAAACTCACTTGCAGGTGCACACAATCGTAGCTCAAGCTCAGCTTACGATAATCGCTCTCATGGCACTGATGATTACAATCAAATTGGCTTAAGATCTAAAAACAATTTACTAGGCTCACACCATGTGCCAGTTGATTACCAAGAGCAATTTGGTAGTGAACTTGGTAAAACTCACGATCGTCTGGCCTCACAAGCTGCCCTCGATGAGCTTGATAGCATGCAGGTTCGTCAAGATCCTGCATTCAAAGATTTCATTACGCCGCAGCTCATGGAGCGAAACCAAAGAGCCGCGCAAATTAAAAGTGTCGCCGCAGCAGCTCACGTTGCTGCACCGCATGGCACAGCCGCACACGGCACAGCACACAGCGCCGCTGACTATAGTGCTAAACCATACGATAGCGCATCGCATTCACAGCTTAATGACAGCAGCAATAATCACGCTGCTATGAGTAAAGACCAGCTGCCAAAAGCTATGCAGCGTCCTACACAAAGCTATCGTTATACCAGCGCATCATTGCAAGATGGGCCATTTAGTCAAGCAAGCAGCGCCACTAAAGTACAAATTCAGGTAGGTTACACTCCAAAAGCCCAAGCCCAAGCCCAAGCTCAGGCTCAAGCAAAAGCGCAAGCAGTAGCTAATGCTCAAGCACAAGCAGCAGACCTCGCTCAATCACAAACTGAAGTGAACCCTCAAGCACATGCAAGTGCAGCACAGACCTCAGTTGCTAGCGATCATGAGAGAGC
The DNA here is from genome assembly GCF_000482845.1 of Anaerobiospirillum succiniciproducens DSM 6400. GTDB lineage: Bacteria > Pseudomonadota > Gammaproteobacteria > Enterobacterales > Succinivibrionaceae > Anaerobiospirillum > Anaerobiospirillum succiniciproducens. The sequence goes on along the minus strand of NZ_KI519511.1, from coordinate 111,362 downwards.
TAACGTATCTGATAAATACAATGAAGATGAGCTATCTAAGCAGTTTAGCTCTGCAACGCATATCAGCGTATCTTCTCCGAATTCCAGTGTGAATAACCAAGCTCGTTACATTGGTAATGAGTTATACACTAGACAGTCATCTTCAACCATTATTACGAAGATGGATGCTGTCTCAAACTCTGCTTTAGCTAATTCAAGTGACGAGCAAGAGTCATATGCAGCGCCTAATACTTCTGAACAAGATCAGAGTGCTAAGCGCGAAGACGCCGTACAAAGTCATAGTGAGAAGGACTTTGACGTAAATTCATTCTCGGCAATCACCTCAGCAACCACTGGCCGTAAAGCATATGCTGCTCAGCGAGCTGCTCATATGCAAGGCTCCTATGTAGCGCCAAGCATCATGGATACACATGCATCCACTCAAGATGATGACGCTCAAGGCGATGCTCAGAACGATGCCGCTTACTCATATACAAACAGAATGTCACGTTCCAATTCACGTTCAGCGGTCTCCCCGCAAATCGGACGACAGGCCCCAAGAGCCAATACCAAGCTCAATGCCGTAAGTTTTGGTCCAGCTGCAGCTATACAAGCTCCACAATCTGGTCAGTACATTTCGGCTGTAAATCCATATGAACAGACTCAGATTGAAGCTGCTAAGCAAGTCAATGAGTCTTATGGCCTGATGTCTAATACAGGATTTGGTGCCTTAACCCATGAGTACGACGCTCATCGTAGTGCTGGCTCAGTCTTAAGGAAGAACATTAATAAAAAACAATCCATGCGTGATATTGCAGGCTATGCCGTGCAAAACGATTACGGCTTTTCATCTCCTGCATCACGTAGCAATGGTGCCTTTAAGACTAGCGACACTAACGATCTTAGAGATGCGTCAGCTGTAGGCGATCAGCTCATTCAAAGAGCTGTTAATACCTACGAGCGTATTCCTGCTCAAAGCCAGTCCACGCTGATTGTTAGATCTAAGACAGCTGTAGTCCAAGATGAGGCCACAGTATTTGTCACCGCATCTGGCAATAAGACCATTGTTGGTATTGAGTCTAACAAGCCTGTAGTGCCTTTAAAGACTGCTCAGGTACAAAAATCTGAATCTCTTGAGGCTGAGGCTGCCGCTGAAGCTTTTGAAGAGGAAAAGCTTGAAGAGCTCTCTCAAGAGCTAGCAAGCGCCTCAGAGGAGACTCAAGTACAAGATCACGCATCAAACGAGCAAGAGCCTAGCAAAGCTTTGGCACAAGATGCCGAGTCTCACTCATCAGATAGCCAAGACTCTCAAGATCAAGCATCAGATGATGCCGCTCAAGATGCACAAAGCGCTGATCCTTGCGATGATGGCGCTGCAGATGCTGATAAGTCTGAGGCAGATAATGCTCAGGAGACTAAGAGTGCTCGTGAAGTGGTTACCGCTATTGTGCGTGACGCTTCTTATGAGGTTAAGTACGCTCAGAAACAACAGATAGCATCTACAGAGCAGTCTTCTGGTCCAACTCGCATTGTTGGTGTAGTGCACGAGGCACCAGAGCGTAAGTTACCGACTGACGCAGTTCGTATCGTACGTTCTAAGGCTGCAGCCTTTACCCCAAGCTTAGAGGGTAATTTAGCAGCAGCTCACGGCACCATCTTCTCTGAGCAGGAGTTTAAGGGCTCCGTAATTGGCAATACTCCAGCTGAGTTTTTAAAAGCTAAGCCAAGTGCTAGCAATGCTCAAGATGAGAACAAGTCACAATCTCAAGATAATGCTGTAGATAGTGACTTACTTGAGAACGAGCTCTTAGTTGGCAATACCTCCACTCGTATTGTTACCTCATCTCAGCGCTTAAAGCAGAACTTTGCACGTTCTACTAAGCTTACTGAGGACTTAGAGGCTAAAAAGCGCGAGGAAGAGGCTAAGAAGCAACAAGAAGAGGTTCCAACTACTATCATCTCCGTGCATGATTTTATGCACAAGATTGAGTTAACTGCAGCTCAAGCTTTAGCCGCAGCTCAGGCATCAGCTAACGCTTATGCCATGATCGAGGCTGATAGTGAGGTTACCGAGGCACGCGCAGGTAAGAACTACGGCTTTGCCGAAACCTCCTTAATTCTGCCTAAATCAGGTCAAGAAAACGTCAACACTGGCGAAGAGCACATTCCTGATTACGCTAAGGTACCAATTCAGATTCATGCCGAGCCAAAGCACCGTAAGGTCGCCAAGGCCACAGCTCCAGCAGACGCTCAAGTAGCAGCCCAAGCAGCAGAGCAGTCAGCAAGCGCTCAAGCTCCTGCAGCAAGTGCCCCAGTCGCAGCTGCACCTTCAGCTCCAGTAGCTCCAACCCCAGAGGCCAAGGTAGCTAAAGAGCCTGTAGCACCAGCAGCTGAAGAGACAGTTAAGGCTCAAGAGACACTAGCTCCTGTAAAAGAAGAGCCAAAGGCTGAGCAGAAAGCTGAGCCTAAGGTTGAGCAGAAGGCTGAATCACAGCCAGAGCCAAAGGTAGAACAAAAGGATGAGCCTAAGGCTGAGCAGAAGACTGAATCACAAGTAGCACCAAAGGCAGAGACAGTAGCTGACACCAAGCTTGAGACTGCTCCAGAGCAAAAGACTGAGTTGGCTCAAGAAAAGATCGAGACTGCAGCTCAAGAGCAGAATGTTGAGGTTGCAGTTGAGTCCATCGTAACTGATGATTCAAATCTCGAGATTAAGGTTAAGCGTCATAACAAGCACAATAAGAACGTTGCAGAGCAAGACATGCATGATTCTGAGCCTAAGAGCGAAGAAAAAGCTGAGGTTGCTGCAAGTGAACAAGGTGCTGCAAATGTCGTAAACCCAGCTCAGAGCGCTACTGAGACCAATGTAAAGCCACAGGCTGCTGAGGAACAAGTTGAGGAAAGCAAGAGCGAAGAGAGCAAGGTAAGCACTATTGTTTACCAGCAGGATGAAGAAGTTCCATACGTAGCAGCTAAAGCTCAAGCTACTGAAGATTTCGATGATCCTGTTAAGGCTGCTAGCGCTGCTGTGCGTGAGGCATTACATGCTCAGGCTGAGGCTAATAACTCAGATGTCTTAAGAAATGAGAGTGCTGAGGCTTTAAGCGGTAGCGCTGTTGATAGTGCTGCAGCGGTGCCAGAGCATAATCTGCTTGAGGGTGTTAGCGCAGATACCGACTTAACCTCATCTGATGAGGCTATCGATAAGGTGGTTGATTTAGGTAAGGTATCTGATGGCCCAATCGCCTCAGAAGACGTTGTCATGTCAGCCTTATCTCAAGGTGCTAGCAAGGACTACGATATTGTAGATACCAAGCAAGTCATCAAAGGCAATCGCAAAAATAGGAATCGCAACTCACGTAAAAGACGTTAGAGACTAAGTTTGATTCCATTAAAAAAGGCGCTCCCACAAAGAGCGCCTTTTTAATGGCTGCTGCACGAGCAAATGCAGCCACTGAGGGCCATTGCCCAAACAAAAGACCGAACATAAGCCAAACCTGCTCGCACGAGCAAGCGTATCTTGCTAAATGGCCTTAAGATTTTGCAGTCCATCGTCCTCATCAATTTCAAGATGAAGATTAGAGGCAATGAGTTTTAAGTCAAAGATGTTGGTGTCGGTGTAGAAATCAAGCTTGTTCTCAAGATCAGCTTTGCGCCAGCCTAGCTGTTTAGAAAGCTTACTAAAATCAATGCTGTGCTGCATGATCTCGTTAGCAATGACAATCTTATAGGCTGTTTCTAGAGGTAGCTCAATTGGAACTGTGATGGTAGGAGCTTTAGTAGAACAATCATCACTATCACCAAGCACACTAACATAGGATGGATCAGCCAGATTGTAAGTAACGCTAGGAGTATCGGAGTTTTTAAAGAGATCTTTGAGGTGTTGATTAATGTCGGCTGAACAGTAGAGCAATTGAGAGCTAGCTTTGTTCTCGTCAGCTTTAGTGCCATGCATGAAGGAGTCAGGGACATTAACTTTTGAGACTGGCAAGGCTGCAGGTATCACCTCTTCAAAAGACATAGCGTGGGCCATATCTGTTACTACAGCTTGAGACATCTTAACAGTATTATCAAAATCTACACCGTAGGTAATGATGTCCATATCTACAGTATGGATTACTGCTTTAAAGCCTTCGCTATTGCCTTGCACAATACAAGGCTCAAACGTAGCATGGTACACCTGATAATCCCTTAGCCTCATAATCGTTCCTTCACAGCACATCGCTCAATCTAAATATACAACAACTCTAGCGATACCATGGCCTTAAAGCATGATACCGAGATGTCTGCTTGTACGTGTCACTAAGAAGGGTTGCTTGGGCTCTTAAAAGATAAGAGTAGTAAGCATCTTTCTGATGCTCTAGACAAGCATAGACATACCAAAATAAGAGGCTTTAGCCTCACTATGATTGAGCTTAAGTCGGTACACAAGAACACAGCGTTTTTGTCAGCAACTAAACAGCCAACTAAAGTTAAGCAATCTTAGCTGCAGCAACAAAAGGCTTATCCACAAATACTTGCACCAAAAGCAAGCCGTCTTTTGCACCAACGCTAAATACCATAGCACAGCAGATCAGTCTAAAACATAAGGTCATACAAGCAAGTGACCTAGTTAGGCTGTGTAATGAAATGTAGGTCACATCTTTGAGGTAAATTTCTTGCGCAAAAAGAACTGGCGCGTGCAATACAAGAAACAAAGGTGCAAAAGGTAATTATGTTTACGAAACCGTCATGCCTCATAAAAAAAGATTAAGGGCTGCTATTGAATAGATGAATGCAAACAAGATGCATAAAGCTAATCTTATCTCATGAACACAATTGCTCAAGGCTAAAGAGAGACTAGCCTAATAAGAGAATAGGGCAACACCACTGCATCTCGTGCAGTGGCTTAGAAAATAGGAAGAGCTTATTTTTCGAGATCCAAAGATAGCTTTGGGACATTTTTAATTTTCAGGCCATCCTTTGGACCAAGCGGCTCACGCTTAGGCTTGGCAGTGAGTAACTTAGACTTTACGCCTTTGCGAGCCTGGAGACTAGGAGCAGGGAGTTCAGGGCCTGGATTTAAGCTTAAGACTACAGCACGTCTAAAGCCACGACGACACGGATCATACTCACGATTTAAAGAAACCTTTGGCGGTAGTTCAGCCATATGGTCATGAATTGGCTCACCAGCGTTCTTTCTTCTGTTAATAAACAGACGTAGATGATTACGGTTAACCTTGAAAATAATAGCAGCCTTATCTGCACCCCAGTCATGGGCTACAGCATATTCTGCAATGGAGGCATAGCGATCGTCGTCAAGTGGCAATGAGTGGTCAACAAGACCACCGCAACGACGTAGTTCATACTCTCCATGATAGCCAAGAAATTGAACAACACGATCAAGAGATGATGGAGAGATTTTCATTACAGCAAGGATCTCTTCAGATCTCATAAAGTTCTTTCTAAGTTTTATGATCTTTTCAAGTTCTTTTGGAGTCACGCCAAATCTTCTCTATCGTAAGGCGATTAGTATCGTGCTTAAAGTTAGAGCGCATCAGGATTATTTTAATTGCAAACGTTATTGCAAAGCTTATAAGCAACACTAACTAAGACACTTATGCATACAGGCATTATCAAAATTGCCTCAGATTTTATCAGAAACAGACTAAATAGTATAAATTATGGCGAAATGAAAATAATACCCTGTCTGCATTTACACTCTCAGCTTGTCAACAAGACCCATCAAAAGAAAAAAAGGCAGCCCCTAGGCTGCCTTAAAAAAACAAATAGGAAAAACGCTAACCGCGCACAATCATTAGCCCAAGAGGCTTAAGCCCAGCTGTGGACGGGTATTAGCCTGCATCAGCATGGAAGCAGCTGCCTGCTGGATGATGGACTGCTGTGACAGGTTAGCAGACTCTTCAGCGAAGTCAGCATCACGAATACGTGAGCGTGCATCAGCCTCATTAGCAGCCACATTAGACTGGTTGCGAATAGATGACTCAAGTCTGTTCTGGATAGCACCTAACCCGGCACGCATGCCATCTACCTTAGAGATTGCACTGTCAAATAACTGAATGATGGCACCAAATGAGTCGTTGCCATTACCTGTTGTTGCCTTGGTAAAAGTAACACTAATCTGACCAGTATTATTGTTAGTTGAGAATACCTTGCCATTACCAATAAGGTCAGTAATATTGCCAGTGAGTTGTGAGAACATAACTGACTCAACATCAAATGATATCACGTCACCCTTATTGGATCCGACTTGTAAAGTCATAGTGCCTTTATCACCAGCTTTACCTGCAGTGCCGTTATTACCTGCACCACCAGGACCACCAGCGCCACCAGCTGCACCGAAAATAGAGTCTGTGCCTTTACCATTCAGAACCTTCTTACCAGCAAAGGTAGTCTGAGTGGCAATACGGTTAACTTCAGTGGCTAATGAAGCAACTTCCTTTGATAAAGCAGCACGATCTTGTGCAGTGTTAGTGCCGTTTGCTGCTTGTACAGTTAAAGTACGCATCTTCTGAAGCATGCCTGAGATCTCATCCATGCCTGCTTCAATAGTCTGAGCTAATGCGATACCGTCTGCAGCGTTGCGGTTACCCTGGTTGAGACCATTAATCTGGGATGTCAGACGATCAGCGATCTGGAGACCTGCAGCGTCATCTTTTGCGCTATTGATACGAAGACCTGATGATAATCTCTGATATGTGGTAGTCAGTGAGTTCTGAACATTGCCTAAGTAGCGCTGGCCCTGAAGAGCTGAGTAATTTGTATTAACATATACTGCCATTTTGATGTACTCCTCAGATTAGCCTAAAAGGCTCAGACCGAGCTGTGGACGGGTATTGGCTTGCATCAGCATGGAAGCAGCAGCCTGCTGAATGATTGACTGCTGTGACAGGTTAGCAGACTCTTCAGCGAAATCAGCATCACGAATACGTGAGCGTGCATCAGCTTCATTAGCAGCAACGTTAGACTGGTTGCGGATGGAACTTTCAAGTCTGTTTTGGATCGCGCCTAACCCAGCACGCATGCCATCAACTTTAGAAATGGCAGTATCCATTAGTTCAATAACTTTTCCGATATATGCATCGTTGGCAGCATTTGCAAAGTCAGCCTTTGTGAATGTAACTGTCACAGCTCCTGTATTGTTGTCTGTTTTAAAAATTTTGTCAGCACCTATAAGCTTGCCGCCATTACCAGCTTCAACAGCAATTTTTGAAAACATTACAGAGTCAATGTCAAAAGAGATGATGTCTCCCTTGTTTGAGCCGACCTGCAACGTCATGGTTCCAGTTTTGCCTGCTTTGCCAGCTGTACCGTTTTGACCTGCACCACCAGCAGCACCGTCTTTGCCAAAGATAGATGATTCGCCCATGCCGTTCAGCACAGTTTTGCCAGCAAAAGTGGTTTGAGTAGCAATTCGATTAATCTCGGTTGCTAAAGCGGTTGCTTCCTTTGACAGAGCTGCGCGATCTTCTTTAGTGTTAGTACCATTAGCTGCCTGTACAGTTAAGGTACGGATCTTTTGGAGCATGCCTGAGATCTCGTCCATGCCTGATTCGATGGTCTGAGCTAAGGCGATACCATCAGATGCGTTGCGATTGCCTTGATTGAGGCCATTGATCTGGCTTGTTAAACGGTCTGCGATCTGGAGGCCTGCAGCGTCATCTTTTGCACTATTGATACGAAGTCCTGATGATAGGCGCTGATATGTAGTAGTTAAGGAGTTCTGTACGTTGCCTAAGTAGCGTTGGCCTTGAAGGGCTGAATAATTTGTATTCACATATACTGGCATGGCTAGACCCTTTTAGTTAGTTGTTTGCTCTTTGAATGAGATAACAGGGCTAGCCTGCATGAAAGAGCTTATGAATTCTATTATTGCGAAGCAGTGATCTCACAGCTAAAGCTTAGTTCTGATCTCTTTTTACTATCGCCTTCTGCCCGTTATAACGCGAGCTCGCAGATTGTTGTTTACAGTCAGTTAAATATCCTGTGTACATAACAGGTTATCTATGATTTTAGTTAAATGGCTTATATATGAAGTTTATTAGAGTATTTTGCTAGTTGATTACTGTTAAATTGCAAACTGAAGTGTCGGTAACATTTTACTAAAGTTTAATTGTTTGCCATGACTATTTTTATTGTTTTTCGGGTTAACTGTTGTGATCCTGATTTATAAGCCAAATAGTGTAATTACTTAGAGCCAGCCTTGTATGTAGCGCTTGTAATGAATAGATACACAGATAAATACTGTGCTTCTAGCTGCTGTGATCTTTTGCGGTTGTAGATTGAACGCTAGTGCTGCAAGTGGATTTGAGGTGAATGGTTTTTAAAGGTGAGGGGCGTTGATGCATTGCCAGGTGAGGGGCTTTGCTGGCGGAAATAAATAGGCCCGCACGAGGCGGGCCTTTGGCGATTCGCAAGGCGAATCTTTATGAGGTTTGTTATGTATTAGGCAGCTTCTGCCTTGGTGCTCTTAGCGCGGTCAACAAAGTACATGATCACGCAGAGTACGATGCAAGGTACTAACCATGACAGGTCATTGTCATACATTGGTAACATAGCCTTGACTGAGTCTGGCAGAATGTTGAAACCAGCAGCCTCGATACCATCGTTGAGACCGAATACTAAAGCTAAAGCGGCAACTGGAGCAATAACTAAGCGCTGGTTCTTGAAGTAATCGCGGATGAAAGAGGTCATCACGAGTACGATGAACATTGGGTACACGGAAATCAGAGCAGGTACGGAGATGTTAATTAAGGTAGTTAAACCGAAGTTAGCAATACCGCAGGAAACAACAGCAAAGATAATAGCGTAGGTACGGTACTTGATTGGCCATACGTTCTCGAAGTATGAAGAACAGGCGCAGATAAGACCGATAGCGGTAACCATACATGCAGCAATAATTAAGATTGCAAGGAAGATGTTACCGAAGGTGCCGTATGCGTAGTTAACGTAGCCGCTTAATACCTCAGCGCCGTTAGTAGCCTTTGGAGCTAAAGTGAAGGACTCGTTGCCAAGCTTGAACAGACATACGTAGATGAATGCCAGGCCAAGACCAGCGAGACAGCCAGAGATAATAGCGTACTTAGTTACAGGGCGAACCTCAGTTACACCGTGGGAGCGAATAGCATTAACGATAATGATGGAGAATGCTAAAGAAGCTAAGGTATCTAAGGTTAAGTAGCCGTTAACGAAGCCTAAGGTAAATGCACCAGTTACGAATTCAGCCTGTGGATCAACTGGCTCAGATGGAGCTAACACAAATGCAGTTACGCAGAGGATTAACAGTGCTGCGATCTTAATTGGGGATAAGATCTTGCCTACAGTGTCAAGAATCTTAGCTGGGTAAAGAGCAAAGATCAGAGCAATGATAAAGTAGAACACTGAGTAGCCTGGGAGCAGGTTGGTGTCTTCGCTAACGAAAGGCTTAATAGCCAGTTCGTAGGCCACAGTTGCGGTACGTGGGATCGCAAAGAGAGGGCCAATGGATAAGAAGCACACTGCAACAGCTAAGAAGCCAGCTTTTGCACCGATTGGTTCACACAGTTTCTCCATGGAGCCGCCTAAACGAGCCATAGCCACAGCAGCGATAACAGGGAGACCAACACCAGTGATTAAGAAGCCAATAGCAGCAGGGAATACATTAGTTCCGGCCTGTAATCCCAAGATCGGTGGGAAAATAATGTTGCCAGCACCAACATATAATGCAAAGTTGGTCATGCCGAGCAAGATAATTTCCTTGATTGTAAGTTTTGACATAGAAAAGCCTTTAAATAGTTCGTCTCGACTTCAAGACTGAGCCGCCGGTAAGCGGCATATTAAGTCGCATCCGTTTAGAGTCAGTGACAGTACTAGGCAGTTAGCAAAGCTTAGATGTACTTAACATCATGAGCATCAATTGGTGTAGATGCTATTGCTTGGACTTGTTTACGGTTAAAAGTTGAGTCATATGGACACATACAGGTAAGTGTGGCCACATAATCTAGATCTGATGCAAACGCCGGTAAGCATGCATAAGATTGCGCTAGAGCGCCTAATAACCGTGCTGCTCGTAGTACAACGACAGCCGATTTCTATCGTTTGAACTTCAAGAGTTCATAAAAGAGAGCACCGATAAAAAAGCAGGGATTGTAACCCTGCGTCTGTGCATCTCCTGACCGACCCTGACAGGTGACTTGCTTGCACTAGAATGTGTTGCTAAACAAAGTCTTATGTCGAGTGATGATTATCGTCGGGATTAATTATGCCATAAACTATAAAAATGGCATCTTTAAGGCAATTTAACCGTCAAAGGTACTGATCTCGAGTTTTATCTAGATACATAGATTAAATGGCCATTCTATGGGCTTTTTGACGCTTTTTAACTGTGATCTTGAACTCATCAAATTCCCATAAATTGCACAAAATTGATGCAATGCCCAACTAAAGACAACGATTGATCACTTTTGGTACGCACTTTTTGCACTGATTAGGCACCATACAGGTTAGGGCTTAAGCTGCAAAATTTACAATGCCGATCGTATAAATCCCTCAAATATGGCCTTGATGCAAATTTACCCAAAACAAAGGCACTTTTGTTTACCCTCAACTTTAGTGCAATAAAAAAGTACAGCCTTCCTTTCACTAAAAACGCATACACAAGTGCAATTCTTAAGCAGACCTCGCATCTTTGTATCTTCAAGCGCGGTAGTCGGTATATCTAGGTATCAGCCTTCATGAGCACGATTTAGCGAACGTCTGAGTATCTGCCAATGACTAGTTCTATGCCTATGCCTATGCGTCTACGGCTGCAGTAATACACACAAGTCTGCCTTATCATTTGCAGCACCTTGAGTTTGAATGCATGAGCAAAGAGGTGTTGAGCCTTGTGCTTGAGTGCATGAGCCAAGAGGGCGTTTGGTCTTGTTGGGGGAATTTGATAGTTGAACTGTTCACATGCGAGCTGCAGTTTAATGGCAGTTATTGTTGATCTGGCTTGTAGCGGTGCGCTGGCTTTGGTGATCGCTAGGCGGTGTGGCTGCAGATAGCACAAGGGCACGGTCGATTAGCGAACGTGCCCTTGAGATGAAGCTTTATAATTGAGCTTTTGGCTAGCTATCAGCTTTAGCTGTGGCTTTAGAAGCGGATACGCAGCTGCTTGAAGCTGATTAAGGAGACGTCCTCACGGAATGGACGCTTGCCCTTATGCTGCTTGATGTCATTGAGGATGCGGATGATAAGTTCATCAGCACGTAGACCTGCGCTGTTATCGCAGTGGTCAAGCAGACGCTCCATACCAAAGAGCTCGTCATTGCTATTGCGGACGTTAACGATGCCCTGTGAGTAGAGCAGTACCATATCATTGTTAGCAAGGTAGCACTTGCTCAGCTCAAAGGTCTCACCCTGATTACGGCCTAAGCGCTTATCATTTGGCTCGCACATGAAGTGAGGGCCATTATCGTCAATCACAATTGGGCTAGTATGGCCAGCGTTGCAGGCAATTACATTACCGGTCATCTCAGAGATGATGCTGATAAATAAGCCTACTGAGGCAACATTGCGCTCTTCGCACAGACGGTCATTGATGTAGCTCATCATACTAGGCGGATCAAGTGACAGTCTTAAGGCCTCATCCACTAAAGTCTTAATTACAGTAGCGGTATAGGCAGCCTTAATACCAATAGAGCAGCAATCGCCAATGATGAAAGCAAGATTGTTCTCATCAATACGACGAATCAGATAGAAGTTACCAGAAAGCTCTCGGGCTGGTACGGTGAAAGCTGCAAAATCAACAAAGTTAGAAGAAGGCATAGCATCTTCTGAAGGCAGGGTATTGAGCAGCATCTTACGTGCGGCAATGAACTGACCTTCTTTACGGAAGATAGGAATGCGGTTCTTAAACTCAGTCTTAAGCTCGCTAATTTGCTGAGATGACTTAAGCTCAGCGCTTAGAGCAATATGAATAGTGCCTAAGAGAGCCTCGCCAGTAATTGAGTCAGCCTCAACACCACTATTCTTTAAGAGATCTTCTAAGATGTAGTTCTCGATGAAGTTAATAGCCTCTTCGCTGAGTTTCTCAGTAGGCATTAAGCTTATATCGTTGTTTTCATCGATATGCTCTGCACCTTCATCGTCATTATCGGCCTTAACCTGATCTGACTCAGTTTCAGCCTTAGCTGCATCAATATGCTCTTTAGCGTCTTTCTCAAGCTTAGTGTCAACAGCCTTAGCAATACCCTCAACACTCTCAAGAGCTTGTTGCTTATCCTCTTGAGTGTTGTTGTTGCTATTAGCGGTAGCTGCAGTAGTGTCAGCTGTAGAGCCCTCTGGTGCAGCAGTAGTGTTCTCATTGGCTGCAACATTATTATTCGCAGCGCTGTCTGTTGCACTTGCATTGGCATCTGCTGCGTCGGTAGTGGCACTTGCAGCGCTTGCTTCGGTTTTGGCACCCTCTGCTAAAGTATCAGAAGTAGAGGCTGCAGCATTTTGCTTAGCCTTGTGCTCTAAATAAGCCTGATGAGCCTCGTGAACCTTCACTAAGAAAGTATCGTATGGCATGTTAGTTAAACGATTAACTAAGGATGCCACATGCTTAAACTCACGCTTGTCATCGCGATATGAACGCAAGATCTCGCGAGTGATCAGTCCCATGAAGACTAAGCACAATATAACCAGTGCAATGCGGGCAATTAAGAGCAGAGAGTCGCTTTCATAATAAGTTGTGAAAGGACGCTTTAAGATAATGTAAGAGTTGATACTACGTAAGTAAGAGACGCCTAAGATTGAGGCATTATCTGAGCTTGAGAGCTTAGTTGGATCGTTTACTATATTGCCCTTACTATCAACAATACGTACGCCTACCATGGAGCGTAGGTTATTGAGGTGAGAGTCTAATTTAAGATCAAATTGATTGGTCTTAAAGACAGTCTGACCACGACGTACGATCATGACAGCATCGTCCTTTAAGATGTCCTGCATCATAGGATCGATATCTGAGAAGATCTTCTTAACGTCGAGGTTAGTGTTCTCAAGCACGCTTAAATAGCTTGAGAAGACGTAGTAATTCTTGTTCGCGCCTTGGTCAAAGATTTTTAGACACAGGTAAGTATCACTCCCTGAGTACATGATGCTAAAGCTTTGAGTTAAGGCTGAAGGCTGCTTAATGAGATCTTCTAAAGTAGCGCCATCTTGAGTGTGAGCCTTTAATAAGCGGCTCTTTAGCTTCTCATCTTTTATACCAAAAACTTCAAGCTCCTTGCTCTTAAGATCGTAGCAAGCATAAGGAATCTTGTAATAGTTTAAGGCGTCTAAAGCGTACTTTAAGTACTCGCCATTAGAGTAGCTTGATGGGGCACGGATGTTTCTCTCAAAGAAAGATAAGAGAGGGTCTTTAAGATAGACCTCACGGTTGAGAGAAAGCACATTAGATAGCGACATATTGACGAGCTGATAGTAATCATTGTCAATACGATGCACGTAATGAATGAGATCGGAGTTGGCGCTAGAAATCGCAGACTGCACCTTATTCTTGTAGGTGTCGTCAATGCTTTGCTGTGCGGAGCTTAATGTAAATAAAGAGCCCGCAGCACAGAGGGTAAAACCAATCGCATTTAACGTAATGACTTTAGAGCAAGCTTGCAGCTTCACAAGAATTTCCTTTTCTCAGGGCTTTGCGCCTTCGCATAAGCATCGTGATGAAAGATCATACTCTGATGCAAAGGCTACCACTAAGCCACAATGCTCAGTAGAAAACCGTCAAAACCTAGCGAAAACCTAAACCAACCCTGCTATTTTCACAGCAGCAAAACGATCTTAAGACAACAACAGCATAAAAAGTAACAGCCCATAGGCTTTGGCATCGAGTGCCAAAGTCTTAGTGCCTTAAATGTGCATGTACCTAACTTAGTGAACAAACAACTTGTAAGTACCAAGCTAAAGCCTAAAGACTTGCTTTAAGTCCCAAAGCTTTATGCACAAAATCAAACAAGCAAAGCCACGATCTTAATCTTAACTTTAACGCCACATCAGACTGTTAATATGCTCTAGAACCTAAGCAAGAGCTGAAAGCATCATCATAAAAAGATGTGCCTAAAAGCAATCGCTTTTAACTAGTAGCACCACAAGATCATAGATGCGGCAACATAATATGAGAGTAAAAGCTTCTATCTATCTTGCGATCTTAAAGCGCAAGTTAAAGATGTTTGCAACTCTCATAGCATAAAGAAACTGTTGTTAAAGAACCTGTATAAGAGACTTAAGATCTTAGAGCAGGCTCTCTTAAGAGCGTGTTAGAGGAGATCAGTATCCCCTTAACTCTTGCATGCATAATATGCTGGGTCACATCGAAAAAATTATAGCACGAAGAGTACATAAAGGCGCACTGTAGCAAGCATTGCGGCTATTGTCTTGACACTTGTAGAGTCTAAAAAATGATCGTCATCACAGGCAGCTAGTACACAATGATCTAGCCAAAATAAAGCCACGAAGAGATCAAAATAGGCAAAAGGCCATGCCTAAAATTCGCTTAAATACGGGATTGTCTAAGAGATTACAGGTGACAAGTTTTTTGTAAAGATGCGAACCTTATCACGCAAGATCAAGCTCTACAAATAGTGCAATTGATGGCTTACAGCCATCATAGACAAATTCCTAATTGAGATTCTTATTCACCATCGAACCAACAAATCTAATTACACCACAAAAGTCATCTTAAGCTTTCAAGCTTTTCACGCGCCATAGCTGCAGCGGCTAGTACTTACTAGCGCCGCTAGTAAAAATGGGCTCATTAGTAGTCCCATTAAGAACGAGCTATGCCCAATTTTGCAAAAACACGGAAAGCAGCCTGATAAGGCTCTTGCAAGAGCTGATCTTGAGATGATGTGGTCAGCTAAGAAAGCTGACCCATAAGATAATAGAGTGTGGCGTGTTTAGATCTAAGAGTGAACTTAGTGATATGGCCTGTATCAAATCAAGTAAATTATGCCTCAGGCCATTTAACAGCTTAATAAGCTTGCCATTTGAGTAGTTTAGGCACCTGGCCACTTAAGGAGGTTATGCTTGCGGGCGCGGTTGAGCTCTTTGATGTTGACCATTTGTTTGATGATCTCAAGATTATCTTCACAAAGAAAGCCACGAATACCCACACGGCAGGTAGTGATGCAGGCACGACAGCCCATGCACTTATGCTCCATACCTGGAATGATCTCATGGGTATGGCGATCGATAATGCCAGCTGGGCATACCTCGGCACAGCGACCACACTCGTTGCAGGTGGAAATATCTAAAAGTTTTGGGGTAGCCTTAATCTTGGATCTTTCACGGTAAGGCGTGGTGGTATCGACATTAAAGCTAGGTAGAGGGCTATTCTTAGCCTCGGCTTCACATACTTTTTCGATAATGCTGCGGGCCATGGTGCTGAGCTGTTCTTTGTCGCGCTTATCTGGTCGGTGTGAGGCTAAGGTACGATCCTGAGAGTGCTCAGCAATGGCTTCTAATGACGCAATCACCTCAAAGCCATGCTCTTTGAGCATAGTAATAGTCTCACGCTCAGCATCTTCTATAGCACGGTTACCGTAAACTGAGCACACCACGGCCTTAGCGCCATTGCCTTTTAGCTGCGGCCATTGTTCTAAACAAGATGGCATACGACCAAAATAGACTGGATAGCATAAGACTAAGAGGTCGTTAGGCGTAAACTCAGGTACACGCTGCTCTCTTTGCATGGGTGAGAGGTAATTGTATGTGATGACTTGGTAGCGATACTTTGGGCTCAGGTCTAAAAGACCGTCCTCTAATGCCATGGCAACTTTCTTGGTGCCACCAGTTGGAGAAAAGTGAGCAACAACAACGCGATTAACTGACATGAAAACAGATCCTATGTCCAAAGAGGCAAGCACATAGTGCGCACAGCAGAGCCTGACGCATATTTAACAAAAATATTGTTCAATTACCATTCTATACTATAAATGCATAACATTGCGCTACAGATAGTCATGCCTTGACTACTGAAGTCGCCACGGGCTCAAGAACCCCATAAAAACAGCATTCTAGCCCATCAATACCCACCATAAAATGACCATACGAGCCTAGCTACACCAAAATTCTGCATACCATCACCAATGAGTCGACACACTCGGCCTTTCTTGCCATGATCCGCTGCTCGAGCCGATCGATCTGATCGATCGCTCCTTCACTTTCACATCAATCTTGCTATGCCTCTTAACTCTTTAGCTCTCGATCTTTATCTGGGACTATGGCTCACCGCCTAAAGAAATGTGCCTCCAATAAAATAGCCTGCCTTGCGTGGTAGCTACATCTATAGCCAAGGTCACAAGCATTACCCGCATCAACAGAGCCGCAAAGCCAAGTCGCCAAAAAACAGCCCATGCTGCGACTAAAGCTTCAGTCTCAAACACAGCTGCAGTGTACACTGCCACTAAAACCCGTTCGTAAGATCTTCTACCATCTTATACTAAGCTTAAGAAGACGGCCGCATCAAGACTAACGGCTTTTGGAAGCGAGTCACCATGCTCAAAAATAATCATTGAGAGTCGTTGAACGTCAATATGACTCATTGAGAGTTATTGAGACTCAATGGGTATGACCACTTTCTAAAAGGCGAGTAGCTGCAGTAGCCACTAGCGTTTCAAAAAAGCGTTATTAGCTAAAATTAGCCCAACTTAGCTAAACGGCCCATTGTCCTAAGCTGCTTCGTTAGTATCTATCGAGCTGATGAGGTAGATCATGAGTCTGTACAGAGCTTGGTTGAGATGAGCTTCTGCAAAAGCATGCCCCATATCAGCGCTGGCCAATGGATTGAAGCGAGAGCAGGGCATCTTGCACTTTGTACGGCTAGATGGGCTTAGATTTAGCTCTTAGTGAGATCGCAAGACACTATGAACACAACAACATCTGCCGTTAAAACTGCAGCACAAAAGACAGGCTACAGTTGCTTTATAGCTGCCTAGAACTGTTATCTTCAAAAAATGGAGATCTTGTTACTAACTGTAGTAATTAACAGAACGTGAGAACTGCTAAAAGAGTGCTGCTAGTGAAGTTTGCTTGGTGCTAATGCATAAAGGTCAGGTTCAGCTATGTGTGAGCCTAGAGGCTAGGATATTTGGTCTGCTAAAAAGTTAGCCTTGCGAAGCGTGGTAGTACGTCTTGGTCTTTTAGACAGATTACTAACTAAGAGTAGTGCCGACTTGTGCGGCTTTAGTGCGCTAAATGCCTAGTGCAGCTTGAAGTCTGGTGCTGATTGAAGTCTGGGCTTATTGAGGTAGCTTGGTGGTAAAAGGCTATCTTGATTGGATGGGAGTGCAAAAGAGGCTTGGTGATTGTTTGATTGCTTGTGGAAAGGGCTTGGCAAGGGAGGATTTATTATTTTGCAGCTAGCCTAGCTCTTGATAGAGCCAAGCTAGCCTTGATATAGCGGTGGCTATAGCGTTAATTACTTCTTAGCGTCGGTCTTGGAGCCCTTAAGCTCAGCAGCAACACGAGTTAAGTTCTCGATACGATCCTCACCTGATGGGTGGGTAGAGAGAAGGTTGGTAAGACCATTGGAGCTGCCAGATAAGGCGATCATCTTCTCCCAGAGCTTAGGAGCGGCATCGATATTGTAGCCAGCACGGTACATCAGCTCTAAACCAAGCTCATCAGCCTCAGTCTCGTGAGAGCGGGAGAATGGTAAGCTCAGACCAACTTGAGAGACGATATCGGCAAGCTGTAACTTCTGAGTTTCAACGCCTAAGAATGAAGCAACTGACATGGCAGTCTGCTTTGCGTACTCAGCTGACATCTGCTCACGGGAGTGCTCGCGCAGAGCGTGGGCAATTTCGTGGCTTAATACTGTAGCAAGCTCATCATCGGTAAGCTTGAGAGTATCGATAATGCCAGTGTAAACACCGATCTTACCGCCAGCAGCACACCAGGCATTAACCTCATCAGAGGTAAAGACATTAACTTCCCACTTCCAGTCCTTGCAGTCAGCACGGAAGGTTGGGGCAATCTTAATCATCTTGTCAGCAATCTTGCGTACACGATTGTAAGTCTTCTTGTTGGTATTGAGAGTATTAGTGCGCTTAGCCTCGGCTAAAACATTCTGATAGTACTTATCTGCCTCTGCCATCACCTCTTGCTCAGATACGAGCATGATTTGGGTACGGTCAGTAGTGACAGAGTTAGAGGTAGTGCTATTGCAGCCGCTCAGTGCAGGGGCTGATACAGCTAAGGTTAAGGCCATTGCCAGTGCACTTAATACAGACTTCTTTGCCATGCTAATCGTCCTTGAAATAATAAACTGCTCAATATACCTAGGCTGCAGCCGCTTAAAGTACGGATAACACTACCAGCCTTAGGTACGAATAACTGTTTAGCTTTAAGAGATAAAAGCAACGTCACCCTGAAGTGCCCTTAAAAGCTTTGTGACATTCTATGTGATAAGACATAGTAAAAATTTAGTTTGCTGTCATTTTGTGAGCAATGCTTCATCATTGCTCTCAAATGTTGCAAGCTTGAATGTCAACAAGCCATTTTCTGTCAATCACCACCCCAAGCCTAGCTACAACAATTCGCATAAATACGCCAAATCCACCCAAAACCACCATATAAGCTATAGGCCCAATGCCAAACCAAGACCCTGTAAGACATGTACAGCTGAGCTAGCCGGCACCACTGCACTACAAGAAGTAGCTGCACTACATTGCATAACTCAAAAATGACATACCCCGTCCCATGCCATGCTCTCGAACCATGCATGGAGCAAGTAGCCATCTTCAAAATCGGCCTCATCTCGTCACGCATGTATAACAGCAGTTGAAAGCAGCAAAGGATCAGCAGCAAGGTTAACTGGTAAAGGAGCAGTTGCAAAGGATAGCGGCAAAGGAGCAGCAACCAAGGAGCGGTTGCAATGGTCAGTCGCTAAGGATGTTTAGCGGCGCAGCAGTACCGTGTTTTATAAATGAGCATGGCATCGTTAAGTGAAGGCAGAGCCATGGCTGACATAACTGCAGGTTATTAATTACAGGCCATGAGCATGCCCAAGCCTGATGCTCGTTCCTATCTAAGACCTAGCATCTATAAAAAGCTCGTGCTCATCACCCACAAAATCTATATACACGTCATGAAACCCATAAATAAGAGACTTTATGGCCTGTGGTCGTGCTAAGCTGTTAGGCAAGATCACCTTACTTAAGCATGATCTATGGTTGCTATGAGGTGATGAGGCATCTGTTAATTGCCCTCGTGCTTTTATACAGACTGTGCGAGTGGCTGTTTAATGCGCTGTAGTTCTGCCTGCTTAAAAGCTAGCCTCTTAGCATGGCACTCTTTATGAACTAGCTAGTTCACGCATACAGCATCAGCATAGGCGTCGCTTAATAAAAGTAGACATTAAAGTTCTTCAAAAAGGCTGAATTAACCATCTGATGCTTGATGATGAGCGCTGCAAGGTTGTTGTTGTGATCATTACTTGTCTTGTGATGAGCTCAGCTTAAGCTCTTAAGATCGCAGCGCAGCTAAGAGCAATTTGCTACATGGCGGCTGTACAAGGCCATGCAATACAGTTCGGTTTAGCCTAAAAGCTAGGCAGTGCTGTGCAATGCGCGGCAGGGAGTGCTGGCGGTATGGTGCGGAGCGGAGCGCATGGTCTGCTGTAAGCAATATGAGGATTTAGTATGAGATTGTTGGTGATGGTGCTTGCGCTGAGTGGCTTAATTATGGTGGGCTGCTCAGGGCCTAAGCAAAAGCCTGAGGATATAGCGCTTGCCTTCAATGAAGCGGTGTTTGCCGGTGATGTCCAAAAAATCATGAGCATCATGTATACCGATGAGGACTATGTTGCAATCCATGGTAAAAAGAAGGCAAACAGCAGTAATGATGCAAATAGTACTGAGAATGAGTCAGGAGCATTATCAGAGGGCAAGCTTACTATCGCACTCAAGCCAGTGGCGGTGCATGCTGCATTGCATGATGGTTATAAGTCGGCAAAAGTCTTAGCTGTAGATGGGGATTGTTATAGCCACAAAGATGAGTGCAGCGTTAAGCTTGTAATAAGCTTTGTTAATGGCACCGTGCACGAAAACGACATTAACCTTATTAACGTAAATGGCAACCTCAAGGTCAAAATGTAGTGCGCTTAGAGTTGATAGTGCGGCGGCATCTTTAGAAAGTGCATTGCAGCACAAGCGGCAATGGCCATTCTGTGAATTTATCTCAAAAAGGCTTAAGCTACTAAAAAGTGTCTAAGATCTATATTGTCGTATATAATCTTGACGACGCAAGGTAAGTGCAATCTCATGAGGACTTGTGTTAGTTAAGTTATAGTCAGTTTTGATTACTGCTCAATAGCAGTATCTCTTATGTGTGTATAGGAATAGTAATGCGCAAGTTCAAGGGCCTCGTTAGTGCCGTAGTATTGGGTGCTTCTGCTTTAGTCATGACTGCTTGTGGCGGTCCAAAGCCAGAAGATGCAGCTTTAGCCTTCTCAAAGGCAACTTTTGAAAATGATATCGATAAGGTCATGACCTTAGTTGATACCAAGGGTTTAAGCGAGGACGAGTTAAAGCTTGCTAAGGGTAAGCTTACTGTTGCTCTCACTCCTGTTCAGACCAAGGCTAAGATGAGCGATGGTTACAAGGGCACTAAGGCTCTAAGCGTTGATGGCAACTGCGCTAATGACGGCGATGCTTGCTCCGTTAAGGTTGAGCACACCTTTGGCGATGGTTCTACCGATACCGGTGTGGTTTCCTTAGTTAACCGAGAAGGCGTCCTTAAGGTTTCCCTCAAGTAGTACTTATTAGTCACTACTTTTAAAAGCGGCCCACTGCATTAGCCTAGTGCTATTTGCTTGGGCCGTTTTTTATTCTGCCTACCAATATTCACCTCCATGCGCATAGGCATGCCCAAAAGTCATGCTTCTACAGCCACCTGTTCGATCTTAATGCGCTTGATGCAGGCAACAAAGCTAAGCAAAGCTAAGCTAAGCTTAAAGATCGCCATCCGCTAAGCTCAGCCCAACTTTGTCATCCAATCCCATCCATTTTCAAACGGGCTTAGCTAAGCTTATCTCTTACTGGTTGCAAGTGGCAATCTTGTTATCTGCTAATGAGGATGAAGAGTTGAATTGCTGCTTATGGCTCTGGGTGTAAAAGCATGTTTTGACAGTGGAGTTTACCATTTGCTATTCGTGATTTAGGCGAGGCAATGGCTACTTTTTGATGGATTATTGAGCCTTTTTAAGGGGTATAGGGCACTTTAATGCAGGGTTTGGGTATCTTTGTTCCCTGATGGGCTGTGTTACAATTTAGTGCACTATGGCTGTAGATGGTGCAAATGGGATGTAAAACTCAGTTTTGGCAATTGTAATGCATGATAATGCGTACTAGCTGTCCTTTTGACATGCATGTTTTTGACAATTACTCGGCACTTTATGTTGATAGATTAGCTCGTTTTGAGTTTATGAGTGCCGCACATGAGGTATTACCTATGCCAAAACTTAAGACTTGGTTAGCTGCAGGTGTTTTAGGCTCTGCTGCATTACTTTTATCCGCTTGCGGTGGTTCTGAAAAGCCTGAGGACGTAGCAGTGCAGTTCTCTAAGTATGTCTATGAGGGCAAGTCAGACAAGATGTTAGAGTTAATCGACACCGGTAAGCTTAGCTCTGACGAGAAGGCTGTACTGGATGGCAAGCTTAAGATCGCTATGGAGAGCGTCAAGGGCGAAGTTGAGAAGAACGGCGGCTGCAAGGAAGTTGTAAGCACTGGCGTTACTGGTGAGTGTAAGGATGAAGGCGGCGTTTGTACCGTTAAGCTCAAGACCACCTTTGGCAATGGCGAGACCGAAGATGGCGAGGTTAAGGTAGTTAACGTAGGCGGCAAGTACAAGGTATCTTTCTAGTAGATAGCCTCTAGTATTTGTTGCGCTTATAAGACACAGCTACAGTAGCTATAATTTAGCGCAATTGATTAAGAGCAAGTTTTAGCTTGCTCTTTTTTATGAGCAAGATTTATAGCCTCAAGAAAAGCTAGTGGCTCTTTTAGCTCTGCTAAGACGTGCCTTAATTGCAGCACTGTTGAAATTGAATAAGAGTTGGGCTTAAAGGGGCTTTGAGGCGCGAGTAAAAGGGACTTTTATTGTCCTCTTCATACATATTGAGTTTGATGATAATCATTCTCAAAGTTGTATGTAGGCGCTAGATCCTGATTTAATCGGATTTTGCTGCGTCTGTATCTAGATTTTAGTGCAAAGCGTCGCGCAACTTTACAGCAAACGCCGTATATATCTTGATCTGTGGAAGTTGCATAGATACAATACGCGACACTCAAACAACATATAAGTGTATTTTAGTTACAGCTTAACAACAAAAATAACATAAGGTCTTATCATGCTCTGCTATAGCATTAAGATTGCTCGCATTTTCCTGTTATTAGCATTATGCGCAATATTAACTGCATGCTCATCTGATCGATCCTCACCAGAATCGATTGCTAAAGCATATGTAACAGCAGTATATAGTGGTAATGGTGAAGCAGCTTTAGCTTGCTACAATGTTGCTGCCCATAATCAAAGACAAATCGACTTCTTAGCTGAAAACCTCGTACGTGAGGCCTCAAGCTCCGTCAAGTTAGTGGAAAACTGTGGCGGTTTAAGCGATGTCGAGATTTTAGGCGTGCATCAGTTAGGTCCATCCCCAGACAATTTAAGAGTGCAGATTAAGAGTACTTTTGAAGATGGTACTGAGGTGATCTCCTTTGCCCGTGTTCATCGCTATCAAGATGAGTATTTCATCAGCATGTAGGCACATTAAGTTATAGCTTAAGCAATCTTCGATGCCTAAAGCCATAGCAAAGGCATTTAACAAAAGCGCTTTAACAGCCTAAGGCCTAGTATCCTAATGATAAAGTGTTGGGATCTGGGCCTTTTATGTTTATGAAATAGGCATTGCCAATGTCCATGCCTAGCTTTGCCTCTCCTTGCTAAAGCATAGGCAAAGCCGTGCACCCCAAGCCACTTAGCTCAGATAGCAAACCAGCGCAACTTAGCTCATCCTTGCAGTCCAGCTCAGCCATGCAGTCGAGTCCAGCTCAGATCGCAAGCGATCCTCTCAGGTCAGCCTTGAAGTTCAATCAAGCTCAGCCTTGAAGCCCAGCTCAGGTCAGTATTGAAGTTATTGAAGTTCAATCAAGCTCAACACCGTACTTTACATCACACATGGTGCTGCCATCACTGTAGTTAACTGCCTGATGCTGTGCTCACAATATGCTGACGACGTGACGAAGCTTAGCTGTAAATTGCTCCATAGTATAAGGAGTCAGCTAGGCCTCTTAGGAAGATAAGATAAAGCCAAGGATAGTAACTAAAGAGCGTAAACCATCAAACATGCCTTTAGTAATTGCCTTGAATGGCTTAGGTATTTTGTAGCTCTTCTTTGCTGCGCTCTAAAGCTTCTAAAACATCATCTTCATGGTCTATGCAGATAGGCTGAAAATCTTTAGTTTTAGGAATTTGTTGATAGACTGGAGTTTTAGTAAAAGCCTTTAGGACTTGATAGTTAAAATCCATCATGCACTCAATTTGACTATCTAGATCATCGCCAAACATCAGCTGTAGCTCTTGCTCAGAAAATACCTCATACGAAGCAACATCTTGGTATTCCCAATCGCCTGTATTAAAGCGCAAGTCTAAAATATCTTCAGGTGTCTGATACATATCAGCATACTTACCCTGAAGATAGTGCTCTAAGCTCTTTTGAAACTCATCTTCGGTGTTAAAGCACAGCATCACAGTGCCATATTCACTATTGCAATCTAAGCCTACGCTATAGAAGGTTAGCTCAGGATTTTCTTCTAAAAAGTCTTTTGTATCATCACTAAGCTTGTTAAGCAGCCATTGCAGTTTACGTTGAAGTAGTTCATCTTTCATATTAAGTACCTTAGTTGAGTATGATGCTGCAGCTACTTAACCGCTAATGCATTAGATAAGTTCCATTACTGATGCAGTATGTGCCAGCAAATGAGTCTTAATGGCGATGCTTTGCCCGCGAGGCTATCTATAAAAGCTTATTGCTGCTGCATGTGCCAAGCTGTGATTATAGAGCTTTAAAGCGGCCGTATCGGCCTTATTGGCTATACAGCTTAATTGCTGCGGTATTGGCCTTGGTGTAGCTGCATTGCTTGGCTGCGCTATATTCAGGGCTATAGCTTTGTTTTGGGCAGCTACTGTAGCAGGATCTTAAGCTTGTCTGTGTTCACAACGAGCAGCACTTGCTTAGTTTGCTTTGTCCTCGCTGCTCTGAGTCATAGCTGCAGCTGCATCGGTACTTGCCTCATCAGATGCATTGGCTGTTGCCTCGGTTGTATCGGCTGCGGCCTGCTCATCTGTTGCCTCGGTTTTATCAGCAGCAGCCTGCTCATCTGAGGATGCAGCTTGTTCATTTGCAGCTACTACTTGCTCGCTGGTATCTGCACCTGTTGTTGTGTCTTGAGGTGCTTGTTTGTCGTTTAAGCCAGACATGGCAAGTAAGGCTACAATCATTACGACAAATCCAATGGTAGCAGCCAACTTACGCTGAGCTTCAGTGAGGTTTTTAAAGAAAAACATGGTGCAATCCTTTAGCTGAGTTGCAGATATTTTGAGCTACGCACTCATACTAAAAAACTATCGATAGTGCGTAGCTAGAAATCGTATCTCTACATCAAACGGCTATGTATAACTGATAAGCAGGGATTATATAGCCTCATATATAGCTATAGCTTAGGACGCACCATAGCACGCTATATAGCAGCATAGCGTGACTTGCAAACGCCAAGGCAAGGTAGCGGCATTAGCATGCGCAAGGCTGTAGTAGCGACCTTAGTTAGAGAAGCTTGACTAAGTAGCTATTGTCGTGTTTTACCAGAGTTGTTACGCTCTCAAGCTCAGTGCCATCCCCAAAACTCAACTGCATGCTTACAATATGCTCATCACCCTCATCGCTTACTGAGATAGTTTGGGCTCCTTTGTAGCCACCAAGAGTATTAGCGCCAATGCGAGCCTTTTGGGAAATACTTTTGATTTGAGCTACGAGGTCATCTTCATAAGCTGCGGCATCTTTAGGCTTATACATCAGCTTTACTGCATGGTTGACATTGCCAGAGTAGATAGAGTCGAGGAAGTTTTTGGCAACCTTATCAGGCTTAGATTGTTCAGAGCAGGCGCTGCTTATTAGAGTTGCGCTAAGCGCAAGTGCAATCAGCGTAAGCTTAGATGCCATGTAAAACTCCTTAACTACATGAGGCAAGAAATGGTGCAATGTATAGACAGGCTCGATACAAGTATGAACGCAGCTATCACATAGAAAATAGTGATGTTTGTTTGGATTGCTGTTAATCATAACCTAAAAGCAGCACTTTGCTAAGAGCCCATACCACTTGCCAAGTACTAAATAAGGCCATATTCTCGCAGCCTTATCAGGCAAGTCGGCTAAACCGCATTCATCTTACCCACCACACAAAAGAGCAAGCGCATCCTCGACCTAAAAGCCACATAGCAGCTATACACAGAGCCCCAAGCGCTGATGCTACGCTGCAACAGGGGCGGACACCACGCTTCTAGACAGTTACAAACGCAAGGCATCTGAGGATGATGTAAAGCTAAGGCTCAGTCTCTCAAATAGGCTAAGCGGGCGCTTGATACTGCAGCAAGGTTGAGATAAGTTGGTGCCTTGCCAGAGCTTAGGTAGTGTCCAGTCTTTTGTGGAGCCGCTTTCAATTGCTCATAGCCACTACGAACGCCACTATGACATGCTGTCATCGCCATCTTGTCTTAGCTATGCATGGACAGAAAACTTAGGCTTGCAATTAAGCATCGTTGCTTACAATGCAAGATGCTGATTTATGGTAATACGCTAAGTAGCGTTGTTAAGGATGGTGCTACGGCCACAAGGCTACAGTTCTTAGCTCTTGAGCAACGCAAGAGGTAGCAGGGCAGCGCAGTTTGAGATGTAAGAGCAATTACAATATCTTACTTGTCTGCCAGTCTGAATGGCGAGGGTTTCTATATTGGCTTAAGGCAATAAAAAGCCCCGCGTGGGCGGGGCTTGAAATATATGCTAGAGAGTAAATTAGTTATTTGCCTTGAGCTTTCATAGCATCATGAACTTGCTTAGCACCAGAGCAGCCATTGGCAATACCGAGCTTACAAGCCTTTCCAAAGTAGGCATTTGCTAAGTTTAAGTTAATCTCGGTCTTGTAGTTAGGAATGTCCTTGCCGCCAGTTAAATAAAGCTGACCTAAGAAGGTACAAGCAAGACCATTGCCTACGTCGCAAGACTTATTAAGCATCTCTAAGGCAGTCTGGGCATTTTGCTCGATAGCAATGCCACTTAAGATATTGGTAGCAAAGAGAGTACAGGCATCGCCATTACCCATTTGGCAAGCAATATCTAAGAAGTAGTTGGAGTCTTTATCATTGCCAGCTAAATGCAGCTGCATGGCATTTTGCAGGCACACATCAGCATTACCTGCCAAGCAAGCTTGCTTGGTGTATTTAATAGCCTGTTCGCCTTGATTGAGCTGAGTGTGGTAATTAGCTAAATCTAAGCAAGCCTCTGGGGTATTTAAGTTACAAGCTATATCAAAGAACTTAAAGGCCTCAGACTTGTCAGCTTCAGTTGCATCTGCTTTTTGGCTAGCTTGAGTGTAGAGCATTTGACCTTGGTAGTAGCAGCCTAAGCCGATATTGCCATCGCCTTTCTTAACGTGCTCGCTCTTGGCCTGAGCATACTCGCAGCTTGAGGCAAATAAGGACAGGGCCATAGCATTATCCTTAGTCTCGCCCTTGCCATCACGATATAAAGTACCTAGCTGAGCACAAGCAAATGGATCACCAAGCTCACAGCCACGCTTTAAGATACGTGCGCCTAATTTGTAATCAATCTTAGGACTACGCTCGGAGATGTAGTAAGTACCGTAAACGCCTAATGCCTTTGACCAAATATCGCAGGCCTGTTGATTGCCGCTTGAGCAGGACTTTTCAAGATTAAAGCCAGCAAGCTTCATATTAACTTCGATATCCTGATTAGTATCGATAGCTAAAGTAGCGTAGTGAGCACCTAAGGTAGTACAGGCCTCAGTATCATGGCCAGATTCGCATTTATGGGTAAGGTCGCGAATCTGCTCTCGGGAAAGAATGTTTTGACCTGATGCTACATGGGAGTTAAAGGTGCTTGCCTTTGCCTCAGTTACAAGGTTCATAGAGCCTAAGATTAAAGCTGCAGCAACAGTGATAAAGGAGAGTTTAGCAAAGGGATGATTGCTAAGGTTTGAACTAGCTGCGGTTGAAGTGCAAGCAGAGTTTGAATAAGCGTTACTTGCACTGATGCTATCGAGCTGAGCGCTCTTATTTTTGATGAACATATCAATACCTCAACTAGTCACTTGTGTTTGTCGATTAACCCTAAATATACCATTAAGCGGCCAATAATCTTGATATGAACCGTAAAAAGCATAGTGTATGAATGCTGCGTCACAATTTTTAACATGATTTTTTGTCTGTAACTAGGAATATCGCAAAATAGCCGCTTTGCGGGGCATTTTCGTGAAACAAGGTTGCAAAAGTTTCACGACAAGTACCATCAATTAATTAAAACATAACACATAGTTAAGAACGTTACATTGAAATACGTAAAAATGTAAAACAATAATCATGCAATCACAGGCACAGTGTAACCACGGCAACAGATAAATAGACCAGCAACGCCACCAAAGCAGCCTAGCAAACAGCTAACCAGCTTTAGCCACGATCCCTTCTAACTAGCAGTGAAGAGAAGGTAAAAAATGACAAGACAAAAAGAAGAGGCACTTTGAAAGTAGGGCCATCCGCCCACCAGCTATAAGCTTGTCGCGCACGAATAAGCGCTTAAGAAAACAGTACAAGCCATATGAGCCGCATGGGGCTACGGCCTAGAGATGCTTTGGCGTGTAAGAGGCCAAGCAACAGGTGCACGTGCATGCAAAGATAGAAGAAAAGGGCAGTTACTAAAGGTTGAGAGTAGTACTGCGAGTAAAGAGCAAGGCATTAGCCAACAAGCTCATATCACCATGAGTACAAGTCAGACGCCTAAGATAATCGCTACACGTACTCTTGCCAGGGCATGAGAGCACTCTACTTTAGGCCGTGCATGAGCAAAAACAACTTTATGCCGTGCATTAGCAAAGGCGGCTGCCCAAAAACAACAAAGGCAGGATTTCTCCTGCCTTGTAGAGGCTTGCCAGCTACTCTGGCAAGCGCATGATGATTGATAACTGCTCTTATTAGAAGAGGTAGCGGCAGCTTGCGCTGAAGCCTAAGTTATCAGTGTTAGATGATGAGGTGTAGTTCAGGCCTGCAGACATACCTAAGTTACCGGTCTCACCATTAATACCTAAGGTTAAGCCATAGCTGAAGTTATCCATAACCTCGGTATCAGTATCGGTGGTCAGGTTAGCAACATTTGCCCACTTGAATGAACCCTTGTAAGAGTTGTCACCGAAGTTACCAGTTAAAGTGAAGTCAGCATATGGGGTAACGATCCAGTTGTCAGATGCGTATGCCTGAGCAATGGTTACACCAACAGGGACGGAGATTACGCTCATCTTATCAGAGGAGAATGAACCAGCATCAGTAATGCTGTAGTCATCAGCCTCGATCATGGAGTAACGCAGACCCATGTGTGGGGTAACTGCCATCTGATTGAAGTCGAAGGTGTACTGAGCATTAACGCCTAAGCTCATGTTAGTAGCAGTAGAGTCAGCCTTGATGGTCTCATCAGTGATGAAAGCCTTAACCTCGTTATCAATCTTGGTGTAGCTTACATCAGCAACTACAGCAAAACGGTCTACGTTGTAACCAGCGTATACAGATAAGCCATAGAAGTCGAAGTCGCTAGAGGCAGTAGATGCCTGACCCTTGCCTTTAGCATCACCAGAACCGATGTTAAAGAGCACACCAGCACGAATCTGAGGGGTGAACTCAAAGTCACCACCAAAGGCTACGCCTGTGGTATCAACATCAACACCGTAGCTTACGCCCTCAGAATCAAAGCCATCAGACTCAAACTGATTCATCATGGGAGCTACGAATGCGCTACCACCCATGTTGTTCTGAGCTGCAATGAAGTCAACTGGGGATGATCCAATTGCAAAGCGAGCAGCAACAGCGTTAGTAGTGACGTTGCCTGCAGCAATAGCTGAGTGAGCAACACCAGAGTAAGCGCCTAAACGGGTGATGGTATCAACATCGTGACCGTAGTTGAGGTTCTGAGTGATGTTCTCTAAGAAACGGTTGTTAACCTTGGTGTAAACCTTATCACCAATGTGCATGTAGTTCTTAATCTCAGCACCGGTTAAGACAGTATTGCCCTTCTTGTACTGACTTGTAGCCTCATCGAAGGTTACGCCTGCAACAAAATCACCGTGCAGCTTAGTACCGTTTGCAAGCTCCTTCTTAGCATAAGCAACGATGGTGTTGCGAGCAGGGTGAGATGCATCGTGGTAGCTCTTATCCAGAACGTCCTTGTTAACGTTCAGCTGGAAGCCATTAGCATTAGTTTCTTTACCCTTCTCCATGACGTACTCATAAACACCGCTTAAGGTGGTTGCCTTGAGGTCATTACCGTTGATGGTTACACCACCTGAAGCACCAGCACCGTTATCTGCGAATAACTTGATGCTATCCATAGAGCTGAAGTCGCCGGTTAACAGAACAGATGAGTTCTTCTCTGCGTATACAGATGCAGTGGCCTTATCAAACTTGATTGCTGCATTCTGAGAGCCGTTAGTATCGAAGCTGTTAACTGCAGCATCAGCTGAAACAGCTAAAGCAGCGCCTTCACCGATGTATGCAGCATTCTGGTTGATTGCGTTTTGGTACTCAGTGTTACCAGTACCAGCAGTCATGTCCTTGTTGTACTTCTCAAGGCCACGCTTAGGATCGATGATGAGCTTGCCGTTAGCATCTTCAACAGTTACGTTCTTAGCAACGTACATGATAGAGCCATAGCCTTCGGAGATTAAGCTAGCGGTTCTTGGATCTAAGTAGTCAGCAAAGAGCTCTTGTAACTTCTCTAAGGTCTTATCGCTCTTCTCATTCTCAACACCAACAGCTAATATGGAGTTTTGCAGCGCAATAGCCTTACCGTCGACAATACCTGCAGAGTCCTTAGTAGTGTCAAAGTTTGCTTCACCAAAGCCAGCCACAGAAACGATAGAAGCTGCACCGCCAAAATCTGGATCAGCGATTAAGTCACCGCCGTTGAGCTTTACGGTGTTAGCAACTAAGTAACCAGTGGAGCTGCCAATTGCGATATCAATACCGTTCTTCTTAGCAGTTCTGCTGTCTTGGCCAACGATCAGCTGAGTATTGTCATTACTAGTACCAGTCTTTTGGGTAAGCGTAATGTGCTTAGCATCTAAGGTTGCGCCCTGAGCAACGGTAACACTCTTCTTGTCTGCAACAGTCAGAGTATCAGTTACCTTGGTGGTACCGCCGTTGTTGATCATGCCATGACCGGTGAAGCTTAATTTTTCGATGGTGTTATTGCCACCGAGCTTAGCATCGTAGTCGCCCTCAGTAGTGTTTGCACCAGTCTTTGAGAAGGTAGCATTCTTAGCAGTGATGTCACCAGCGAAATTAGCTTCACCAGATACGGTTAAGTTCTTACCGTCCATCTTAAGGGCTACGCCCTTAGATGCTAAAGACTTAAGGTTTGTAACGGTAACATTGTCAGTAACTTCAAGCTCACTACCAATCTCAAGATCTTCGATATTTGAGATAGTGCCAGTTACCTTGGTCTTGCCAACGATCTGTACTGAGTTGTTTGTAGCACCAGTGCCACCGGTCTGGCCTGAGATTGCGCCAAGCTCAGTTACAGGAGCGTCACCCTTGCTGCTAATAACTAAGGTGGTCTTGTTATCCTTGTCGGTACCGTTGTTGAGGGTAATTGCACCAGCCTTACCACCACCACTAAGAGTTAAGTAGTTAGCTTCATTGATAGTAATCTTGCCGGCATTAGTGCCATTAGATACAAAGAAGCCGCTGTTGCCTGAGGCATTAGCTAAGATGGTGTTACCATCAACAGTCAGTGTGTCAGTACCATTCTTAAGAGCAATTGCACCAACAGAACCCTTGAATGAAGTGCCTTCAACGTCAGTTACGGTAGCCTTGGATAACTTGTCAGAAGTTACACTAGATACAGTGTCCTGGAAGTTCTTGTACTCAGTCCATGAAACCTTATCGCCACTGATAGTCAGGCCCTTGATGTCTGCATTACCAATGTTTAAGAAGCCGTCAATCTGGCCGTTCTGATAGTCTTTAAATAGCTGACCCTTTAAGGTTTCTAAGCCCTTAGCACTGATGGTGATGGTCTTCTCTTTATCAGTTGCTAAAACGCCTAAGTTTAAGTTAAAGGTGGCGTTCTTGCCCATCTTAAACTGATCAGCTTCGAAGCTGCTATCAAAGGTAACGGTATCGCCGTCTACCTTAGTAATGCCTTTCTTAACAGCGTGCTCACCAAGAGTAACTTCAGAGTTAGCTCCCATTTCAATGGTGCCAGTAGCTGAATTGCCAGCATTAATGAAGTCTACACCATCCTTACCGGTAATAGTTAAGGAGCCGTTAACCTTGATTGCACTTGCTGCACCACCGCTTACGGTCTCAAACTTTGCAGAAGAACCACGGTTAATAGTAAAGGTGTTTGCATTAGCAACGGTTAAGTCAGTGCCGTTGAAAGCTGCATTTGCAGTCTTGTCACCGCTTGTGTAACCAATAGTAAATGAGTCAGGTGCAGTGTTGGTTACATTTACCTTTTTACCATTCCACTCGCCAGACTGGACAGTAACGATACCATTATCAGCTACTTTGATATTGGTTGCGCTGCCACCCTTAGATGTAACTAACTCACCCTTCTCGTTAGTAGAAACAGCACCGAGTAAGAGAGTTGACTTTGTGCCAGCATCAGTAGCGGCTGAGCCACTTACTACTACAAAGTTACCAGAGTTCTCAGAATCTAAACCTGATGAGATCTTGTAAACACCGTCGCCTAATACAAAGTCTTTCGCAGTAGAGCCTTCCTTTGCGTTTACCTTTAAATTTGAGGCAACTAAAGTACCACTAACTGCATAGTGAGGATTAGTGCCGGCATTACCAGTGTAGTTAAGGGTAAGGCCGCTATT
Organism: Anaerobiospirillum succiniciproducens DSM 6400; assembly: GCF_000482845.1. GTDB lineage: Bacteria > Pseudomonadota > Gammaproteobacteria > Enterobacterales > Succinivibrionaceae > Anaerobiospirillum > Anaerobiospirillum succiniciproducens. The sequence goes on along the minus strand of NZ_KI519511.1, from coordinate 79,221 downwards.
TGCTTCTAAAGTACCACCATTATCTGAGCCTGTCTTATCTGCAACAGAGATTGGATTAACATTTGTACCACCGAGCTCTAAAACTACGTCGTTGCTAAGTGCAAGAGTACCATCGTTTTCAGCCTTAAACTTAACTGCCTTTAATGCGGCAGAGGCTTTGCTGTCTAAAACTGCAGCGATATTTTCTTTGCTGATTACTAAGCGACCACCAGATTGAGCGCTAAAGGTGGTTTCGGCGGTAGTAGTAGCTGAGCCAGATAAAGTTGCCTTAGAAATATCTAAGACTGAGCCTTTCTTTTCTGCCTTAGCAGTAAAAGCATTAGCGCCAGTTACGATGATCTTAGTGTCTTTGTCAAAGGTTAAGTTTGATACTGCGCCTTCGTCTACTTTAGAGTTAGTAACTGTGATAGTGCCACTAGTTAAAGTCATCTCACCAGAGGTGTAGTTGAACTTACCTCCATCAACATTAAAGCCGTGAGCTGCATCGGTACCATTGATATTTACATTGCCTGATACCTTGCCTTCACCTGCAGCAACCTTATCACCACTTGCAGATACATTGCGAAGTGTTAAGGTCTCTTTCAGGTTAAAAGACTTGCCATTGAACTCAACGTTCTTAGCTTCTAAGTTGCCAACGCCAGTGGCGAAATCAAAGTTCTTATCTTTATCCTTTTCTTTATCACCAAAGGTAAGCTTGTCAGCCTTGACAGCTAAGGTGCCTGCATTCTGAACAGCATCAGTAATAACGATATTAGAACCGCCTAAAGCACCACCAGCCTTGTTAGCTTGGCTAATTGCACCATCTGTTACAGTACCTGCAAATGTAAGGTCTGTATTAAGCACAACCTCATCAGTGATATAGAGAGTACCTCCTGACTGAATTAGTAAAGAACCCTTATTGGTGCCTGTTAAGTAGCCCTTTAAAGTGTCCTTGCTAATCTTAAAGATAGCTTTTGATGGATCAGTTGAAGCAGCTAGGTTATCACCAACAGCAATATAGTCGTTGGTGCCAGAAGCTGCAGAAGACTTGAGTTCAACGTGCTTGTCGATGTTTACAACACCAGTCTTTACGTTTAATGTGCCACCAACATTAACCTTGCTGGTCTCTTTCTCAGCGCCAGTAATGGTCATCTGACCTGGCTTGCCAGTACCGATCTCAGCGAGATCTACGTTTAACTCACCATTAGCCTCAACAGTGATGTTTGAAGAAGTGAAGGTAGAGCTCTGTACCTTGTAGTTGGTCTTATCACCGAAGGTGAAAGTTGAACCCTTCTCAGCAACTAAAGATGAACCCTGAATGGTGTTGTCCTTAGTGCCCTTGGTCTCAACCTTACCATTGCCCTTAACAACGATTGATGATGAGGTGCCGCCTAATACATTGGTGCCAGTACCGCTTAAGGTAACTGTAGCACCATCACCAGACTCGCCATTACCAATAACAATGCTGTTAGCAGCTAAGTTAACAGTAGCATCAGCGTTGGTAGTATTTACGGTAACATTACCCTTCTTGATGTTAACTGAGCCTAAGTCAACATTTAACTTTGCGCCAGAAGCAGATGACTCTAAGGTTAAGCCATTCTTTGCATCAACCTCTAAAGCACCTTCACCAGTTAAGGATAAGGTCTTGCCTTGACCAGTAGCGGAGATCTTAGCGCCAGTAACCTTGTCGCCAACGAGAGAGAGCTTCTGCTTTTCGGAGAGAGTTAAAGGCTTGTCTTCGGCAGAGGTGATGTTTAATGAGGTGTATTCACCCTTTGCTGGATCGGTAGAGGTCTCGCCATTGATGACTAATGAGCCATTGGAGGAGCCTGCAAGTGCATTATCCCAGCCTGCTGCGTCTAAGGCATTGGCGGCGTTAGCCTGTGCGGCGGCGAGGAAAGAGGTTAAAGCAACGGCAGTGGTAATGCCTGAGACGTATGCGCTTTTGAATACAGCGCGATACTGGGCCATTAAAAACTTAATAGCGTTATTAGTCTGCTTCATTGGTTTTTAAATCCGCAAAAGTGAAGGGTGGAACAAACTTAAGTTTTGTCAACCAAGACCACCAAAAATCAGGGGCCTTATGGAAAGCACTTAGCCGTCTTGTGCAGCATTGGCCGCACTGACAATCCAAGATGGTAGTAACTATCTTGGTGGTGGAGCGCTTGGTTAGTAAAGATTGCTAGTTCTAAAAGACTGTGTACTCTTGTTTAAGAGTGGGGGAGCACTAGGCTCTTTTAAGAATGTAAGAGCATCAAGTGCAAAGAATTCTGTTAACAAGTAGTTAATAGTAACAACAGCTTGTTTGTATTTGACGCGTGTTAGAACGAGTTCTAAGGTTAAGTCTGTGAACTAGCTCGTAAAATACTGCAAATTATATCATCACTACATCACATTTTTTGCAAACTGCGTATATATACTTGTCTAACCTTATTTATGCTGGTGGCAAGAGATTATTTAGAGTTTGCCTAAGCCTTGAAAATACTTATTTTGAGTAAGGTTTGGCTAGTGAACATGTCGATTGAAAGTAGATAGCTTAATCCTTAGCCCTAGCCACTTATGATGACATAATCATGCAGTGATGGCCTCTTTTGCATTAAACGCTTAGATGCAGTGGGTATGAGCGGGCGATGTGGCATAGTACAGAAGATGGTCTTAGTAAGCTCGTACTTTGGCGGTGGTTACTCATTAAGGTTTAGGCTATATCTTTTGTATATTTTGCTTAAGTCTTCATCTCTATTTGGCTACAGAGCTCGAGCCTTGATAGACCTGCTTATGTCGAGGGGTAGAGTATAGAGAGTATCTCTTAGCTGTAGTGAAAGTCGGTGGCAAGGTATTGGCTTTTGCTGCTGCGGTGTGTCCGTGAGCTGATTTAGTGATGCTTTGTGCTTCTCTGCTTGAGTCGTTGGTGTGGGCTCTTCATTGTCAGGTAAAAATACACTAGCAAATGCCAGCCAAGTACTCATTTGAGTCTTTGGCACAGTACGTCCAAGCTTTTTTCTTACCTTGACCAAAAGTGCGATAGTACAGTCCTTTTGATAGCAAGCTAGTTAATACAAGGCTCTTACCTTGGTATCTAAAGATAGTACCTGGCAAATCTCTTTTTAAGCTATTGTATCGGCGCATAGACTTTGTCACTTCAAGCTGTGACACCATTCTTTGTGCTTTAGCCTTTCCATATTGTTTGGCTATTTTCTCGCGCCGCTGACTAAGAGAGTCTCCCTTTTGCTCAAAACGAGGGGGACGGTTCTTTGCAACGATATTCACTTATACTTATACAGGCTAAATTTTTACAAAATTAAGCCTAAGCCTAAGTCTAAGGAGCTCTGCTATGTACGAAGCCTTTTATAAAAAATATGAAAGTGAAGTTTTTACTGCCACTATTTTAGTTAAAGAAAATCTAGGTATTGGCCATATTGGCGGTTACGGTAACTTTAGTTGCAAAATACTTGCTATGGTCTTACCTGATGGCACTTTAATCGATAATGAGCTCACACTTAACTGGCCTGTAGCTTGGGAAAATGCTCCACGATCAGAAACCTTTGATCGCCTCAAAGCACTTCATACTTATGAAGTTGAAGTCTCCAAATACTTAATTGATCCTGACACAATGGATGAGAGCCGTCAGGAGTATTGCTCAAAACATTATTGTTTACACAAAGTACTTAAGTCCGATATTGAGCACAGCGCCTTACAGGCTATTAAAGAAGAGTTTTTACGTGAAGTTGCGATAAATGATCCTATGCTAGGCAAAATTGTTTTGGATAAGAATATGGGCAACTTTGTATCAGAGGTTGACTGGTGTGCAGGCCAAGACAACGCAAGTGAGGTGCAACTGTATTTAGATGTGGATGAAGACAATGTCGATGCTTGCACTCAATCTCTTAGCCATGCCCATACCATGTTCCAAGCACAAGAAAAGTTTGACCGCTTGATGCGCGAATATGCTGCCAAAAGCCTTCTCGAGGATGCTAATGCTTGGATAGCCGACGACGATGAGCAATCACAACTTTACCCCAACGGCCTAAGCCTTGAAGACTTCATGAAACGTATTAGACTAAGTGAGCTATCCATTGATTCTGATGGGTCAATTTGCGCCTATTATGATGATGACGACATGTTTTGGGGCCATGTCATTATTGTTGAAGGAACAATACCAAACTTAACATTTGAGCGTGCTTATATTGCAGGTTGATTTTAAGCAAACCACTCTCATAGATGAAGCAGCCTTTACCCCATACCATCAGCCATACGGCTCTTGCTCTGCCCCGCCATGGCCTATGCTAGGGCTTGTGCCATATCCACAGGGCCAAGGCCAAGGTCGGTCAGCGGGCGATGTGGCATAGTGCAAAAGATAGTCTTAGCTAGTTCGTACTTTGTCGGTGGTTGATCATTAAGGTTTGGGCAATATCTTTTGCATATTGTGCTTAAGTCTTCATCTCTATTTGGCTACAGGGCACGTGCCTTGATAAACCTGCTTATGTCGATGGGTAGAGTTTAGAGAGTTTGTCTTAGCAGCAGTGGAAGCCGGTGGCAAGGTATTGTTTTTGCGCGATGGCGTGTTCGTGAGCTGATTTAGTGGTGCTGCGCTTGACTGCTTTGGTCGTTGGTGCGGGAGTATTGTGGCTTTGTGACGGGCCGTGCTATACAAAGCTAAGCATTGGTGCTTTAATCGTGGGTGGTCAATTCTTTTAGTAAGATTTGAGCAAGAGCTTGGTTGTATAGCTGTACTGCAGCATTGAGTATTACGTCATGATTTGTCTTGTACTTAAGACCATGGTTCTTGTGTAAATTGAGGTGAGATTATGAGCGATTCATTCTTTGCTAAGCTGCGTGAGAGTGCCGATGAGCACGGCTATTTTGCAGTGCTGACTGTAGATTTTGAAGATGAAGGCCGCGATTACGATCGTCGTGATGAGTTTGTTGACAAGGGCTTTTGGGAATACCCTGGCAAGAATCATGTAATGGAGGATCGTGTCTGCAATCTCTTTGTTGGCGATGTAGTGCTGCTGAAGACTGCTATGAGTGTAGCCTCTGGTTTAGAAGCTTACGGTGTTACTAAACCGATACAGGCAATGTGTCTGCTTGCTGCAGGCAAGGTAGTAGAAAATGGCTTAGATGGTCATAATGTCCGTATTGAATGGCAACGCTTTGAAGAACCACTAAACTTCTTTGCTTTAGACACTAAAGAGCCAATTGAGCTTTTCAAGCTCGGTCAAAAGAGCGATAGCTTAGATGCTGAGCTGGCGCTGTTAGACTTTGCGTTAGTTGAGCCTAAGCAAGACTTAGAGGCATTTTTAGCAGATGAGCGTTGGGCTTCATTAAAAGATTAGCGCATTAGTCAAAGCTTAACTTGATGAAGTGCGATGCCCTTAGGTTACTTTGGGTTAACTCTAAGAGCTGTGCTTATATATCAGCATCTTATCTTTAGCAATACCAACACATCTGCTGCTGCACACTTGGATTTTCTATGAACTTAAGAACCTTAACCTGCCTTAGTGCTATAGCACTGCTTACCTCTTTATCTATGCCGTTTGCTCAGGCAGAGTCTGACAATGGCATTGCAGGCACACAGTCTACCTTGCTTGATAACCTCCCGCAAGATCGCGAGCTTAGTGAGTTTAAGGTAGTGATGAAGCTACAGCAGGGATCAGAGATTCGTCTTGAGCTCAATAACTCCAATGTCAGCCGTGATTTACTCAACCGTCTGCCATTACGTATCGATTTAGATACTAATGGAGCCGGTGGCTTAGTCTTTAGCCTTAATGATGGCCTATTACATGAAGGCGATCGCGAGCTTAATGAGGTAGGCCCTCAAGATGTGGTCTATGACCCTCAGCTTAAGCGTGTCACTTTTGCTTTGGTCGACAGCCCAGAGCTTGCAGGTTGCTACAAGATTGGTGAGATTTCTGAAAAGGCAGTTAAAACCTTATCCGACTATAAGCCAGCGGTAGCTTTCTTAGAGGCTCGCCATAAGTAGACACATGGGGCTAAGGCTGGATTTGCACGGAATATAGAGCTGAGCTGTGCGCTATAAAACCGTTGGTCATGGTTAGTGCAGATGACTTTGTAGAGCAGTTGAATTGGGCTGGATGTCGAGGGCTGATGACGCTGGTGAGCTTTTGGCCTGGATGCTGATGGGAAATGGCGCTGGAGAGCTATTGGCCTGGATGTTGAGTTCTGATTGCGCTGGTTAGCTGTTGGGCAGGGTGATGAGGTGAGATGCGCTAGAGGGCCAATAGGCTTACTCTAGCGCATTGAGTGTGGGGTGAGTTTAAATTAGTCTTCTACAGACTGAGGCTCTTCTTTGATCTGGATGAGGATGTTGGATACGATAGCTGCAACACCACCAGTGGTAATACCAGAGCTAAAGATGTTCTTAATCATTTCAGGGAACTGCTTTAACACATCTGGTACGAGCTCTACAGACAGACCGAATGAGAAAGAGATGGCCATAACTAAGATGGCTTTACGGTTGATGTGCTGAGAGGCAATGATACGAATACCAGAAGCAGCAACGGTGCCGAACATGAGTAAGGTAGCGCCGCCTAAAACTGGATCTGGGATTAAAGAGAAGATGTAGCCAACTACAGGGAAAATGCCCAGGATGATTAAGAAGCCGGCAATGTAGTAACCAACGAAGCGGCTAGCTACACCAGTAAGCTGAATCATGCCATTGTTCTGAGCAAAGATAGAGTTAGGGAATGAGTTTAAGATACCGGCAACCATGGAGTTGAAGCCGTCAGCTAAGATACCACCAGAGGCACGCTTGATAAATGCTGGGCCTTCTACTGGCTCACCTGAGATGAGGGAGTTGGCAGTAACGTCACCATAAGCTTCGATAGCGGTAATTAAGTACACAATGCCTAAAGCAATAATGGCAGAGATATCAAAGTCGATACCATACTTAAATGGCATTGGAACATTGAAACCACCATAGCTTTGTACTTGTGAAAAATCGACACGACCCATAGAAAAAGCTACTGCATAGCCAATAGCCAGGCCGATAACGATGGAGCTCATACGTAAGTAGCGATTAGAGCTACGATTGAAAATGAGGATGGAGATTAATACTAAAGCAGCTAAGCCTAAGTTTTCCATGCTGCCAAAGGTACCATTGCTCATAGCACCAAAACCACCACCACAAGCAGTGATACCAACCTTAATTAAGGATAAACCAATTAAGGTTACTACAATGCCTGAAACTAATGGGGTGATGATCTTACGAGTGAAGCGCAGCACACGGCTTACGGCCATTTCAACAAAGGAGCCAGCGATTACAGCACCAAAGATCATGGATAAACCACCAGTGGCACCTGCAGCAATGATTGGGGCGATGAAGGAAAAAGAGGTACCCTGAATACATAAAAGACCGCAGCCAATAGGACCAAGCTTACGGCACTGAATAAAGGTGGAGATACCTGAGGCAAATAAAGACATGGAGACTAAGAAAGAGGTAGTCTCAATATCAAAGTTTAAGGCACCTGCAATGATCAGAGGAGGAGTAACAATAGCTACGAAGATAGCTAATAAGTGCTGAAGTGCTGCAAAAAAGGCATCTTTAACTGGAGGCTTATCATTAAGACCGTAGATAAGCTCAGACTTCATCTCCTTTACAGTGCCATTAGGCTCATGATAGCTAATATCTACACCCTTAGCATTATCGCTAGTGGCCTGTACGGACTTGTTTTCTTGCTCTGACATGTGAACAGTTACCGTCAACAAAAAGTTTTAAAGAACAGCCTACTGTTACTCCCCTCCACTAAAAGAGTTCTACACATAATGAGTGTAGGTGTGATGGTTTTGGAGCCACAGAAAGCTAAAAGGATGAGCGGTATTGTACACGTAAAAAGTGATTTTGCGCGTCCAAAATCACACTTTTTGTTTTACCATCTTGCATAAAAATAATACTTGTATCTAGGCATAACGAGCTTGTATCCAAGAATCAGCTATTTTCCCGCGACTAGAGAAAAAGGCCATCGTATGGTGGCCTTAAAAACGATGTGCCCTCAACGCGATCTTCACAAGCTACCCAAGCCAATTACATAACCATGGCAACAGAGCACCTTTAGCCTTCAAGTAAGACATCTACACAAATAGCACTTGCAAATGCCCACTATGAGGCATGCTGTTCCACAGCCACAGCCACAGCCACAGCCACAGCCACAGCCACAGCCACAGCCACAGCCACAGCCACAGCCACAGCCACAGCCACAGCCACAGCCACAGCTGCAGCAATAGCTATAGCTGGCGCAACAGGGAGTGGGGCATAAAGACAAATACCCGAGCCTCGGCATGTGCAATTCACAAGTACAGCCATAAAAGGCCTAAGGCTACAGGCACTTGCAAATACTTATGCCCCAAAAAACAAAGGCCACCTGATGGTGGCCTTAAAGATGATGATCTAAATTGCTTAGAGCTTTTCGTCGTATGGATCATCAAAGTCGTCAATGAGCTCAGCTGCGAGGCTAGCAAGAGAGTTTGAACTCTTATGCATGATTTGCTCATATGAGGTTGGATCGATTTCGATATCGTCGATCTCTTCTTCATCCTCACTAAACTCATCTGCTAAAAGATCAGGGCTGACAAAAGACTCAGCTACAACATCTGCCACTGCAGCTTGTACGGCACGAGCAGCATCATCAGTTGCCTCGAGATTAGCTGCAGCTCCTGACTCAGAGACGAGTTTGTTTTCAACTACAGCACCCTCATCTTCGTTATCTACAAAGCGAGTTGGAGTTGCAAAAATCACGTCCTCAGAGATGAGTGGGTCATGTACTAAAGCAGATGGCTCTTGCTCAGCCTCGCTAGCATTGTGCTCGCTAGCCTCAGCAACACTCTCATCTTCATTATGAGTATTTGCCTCTTCAATAGCATGCTCAAAGGCCTCAACTGACCCCTCAGTTTCACTGCGCTCTTCAATTACTAAAGTGCCAGCTTCCTCAGTAGTCTTGCTCTTTGCAGCTTTAGCATTGTAGAAGTAGCCACCGTGCATCTCCTGACTTAAGGCATTGATGAGATTTTCGGTACTCTCATTAGCTGCAATATAACCAGAGCTTGCAATGGCCACTGCATCAGTAGCACTTAAGGCAGCGTCTTTATTTACATCTCTAGCCTTGTCAGCAATTGATGCCTTAGAGCTAATCTCAGATACATTTAATGGAGTATTGATAGAGCTCTTGCCTGAAATAATGGCAGAAAGCTCTTCAAGGCTCTGATGGGTGTACTCTGCAGTTACATTAACCTTAGCAGTGCCTACAGAAATCTTTGGAGCAGGTGCATCTTTATCATTGCGGACAGTCTTGTAAGAGATGCTAGTTGCAAGATCCTCTTCACGAATGTCCTGTACAGATGAACTTTCAGCGCTCTTGATCTCACTAGCAGCTGCACTTTCCTTAACCGCAGCTGATGAAGTAGAAGAAACTGAAGTCTCAACTGCAGCAGCGCCATTCTTCTTAGCCATGTGCTCAAGGCGTAGTTGAGCAATCTGCAGTCTAACCTTACGCTTAATGCGAGCAATTTGAGACTTGCTCAGTGGCTCACCAGCATTGCGCTCCTTAGCTGCAGCAAAAGCTTCATCAGATAAACGAGTACGTTCGCTAGCTAAGAAAGCCTCAATCTCTGGATCAAGACCTTCGCTCTCGCTTGACTCGCGCTCCTCTGACTCTTCTTCAGCAGCCTTGCGCTCAGTCTCAATACGAGCTGCTTCTTCGGCAGCCTTACGCTCGGCCTCAATACGAGCTGCTTCTTCAGCGGCCTTGCGCTCAGCCTCAATACGAGCGGCCTCTTCAGCAGCCTTACGCTCAGCCTCAATACGAGCGGCTTCTTCGGCTGCCTTACGCTCAGCTTCGATACGGGCGGCCTCTTCAGCAGCCTTACGCTCAGCTTCGATACGGGCGGCTTCTTCAGCAGCCTTGCGCTCAGCTTCTAGACGTGCAGCCTCTTCAGCAGCCTTACGCTCAGCTTCTAGACGTGCAGCCTCTTCAGCAGCCTTACGCTCAGCCTCAATACGTGCTGCTTCTTCGGCAGCCTTGCGCTCAGCTTCTAGACGTGCAGCCTCTTCAGCAGCCTTACGCTCAGCTTCTAGACGTGCAGCCTCTTCAGCAGCCTTACGCTCAGCTTCGATGCGTGCAGCTTCTTCGGCAGCCTTACGCTCAGCCTCAAGACGAGCTGCTTCTTCAGCAGCCTTGCGCTCAGCCTCGATGCGGGCGGCTTCTTCAGCAGCCTTACGCTCGGCCTCGATACGGGCAGCTTCTTCAGCAGCCTTACGCTCAGCTTCGAGACGGGCGGCCTCTTCGGCAGCCTTGCGCTCAGCTTCGATACGGGCGGCCTCTTCAGCAGCCTTACGCTCAGCCTCAATACGGGCAGCTTCTTCAGCAGCCTTACGCTCGGCCTCAATACGAGCTGCTTCTTCGGCTGCCTTACGTTCAGCCTCGAGACGGGCAGCTTCTTCAGCAGCCTTACGCTCAGCCTCAATACGAGCTGCTTCTTCAGCGGCCTTACGCTCTGCTTCGATACGGGCAGCTTCTTCGGCGGCCTTACGCTCAGCTTCGATGCGTGCAGCTTCTTCAGCAGCCTTACGCTCTGCTTCGAGACGGGCAGCTTCTTCAGCAGCTTTACGCTCTGCTTCAAGACGGGCTGCTTCTTCGGCAGCTTTACGCTCAGCTTCAAGACGGGCGGCTTCTTCGGCAGCCTTACGCTCGGCTTCGATACGGGCAGCTTCTTCAGCAGCCTTACGTTCTGCTTCGAGACGGGCGGCTTCTTCAGCAGCCTTGCGCTCTGCTTCAATACGGGCAGCTTCTTCAGCAGCCTTACGTTCTGCTTCGAGACGGGCGGCTTCTTCAGCAGCCTTGCGTTCTGCTTCGAGACGCTCGGCCTCGATGCGGGCTAACTCAATTTGTTCGGCGAGCTCTTGCTTGGCCTGATTGATCTTAGTAATGAGATCGGCTTGAGCCTTAGCTAGGCTGTTTAACTCACCAAAGAGCTCTTGAGCGGTGACATTGGCCTGAGCAATACGCTGACGCTTTTGTTCTGCTTCACGGGCTCTAATTTCATCACGCTCACGACGAGATAAGATCTTAAGCTCGTAAACATCATTAGAAGAGGTGCCATTAGCGGTAGTAAAGTCAGCAAATGGTGAGTTGCTTGGCTTAACGGTGCTAGCTTGGCTGCTACCACTTGCTAATGACTTATCCTCACTCTTAGTAGCAACATCACTTACGCTAGTATTCTGTGAGGCAGTGGTAATGATAACGTTGCCATGCTCTAAGACGCTCTCTTGCTCTTGTGTAGCAGGAGTTGAGGTCTGAGGCTCAGGTTGTTTAGCACTATCACTAGCAGTAGTTGCTTGGGCTGTTGCTTCTTTGTCTTGAGCTTGAGTGTCAGCTTTTGCTGAAGCTGTAGCTGCATCTTTAGCTGCAGCTGCATCAGTAGATGAAGTAGCGGCACTAGCACTTTGGGTAGAGTCACTTGAGTTAAGTTTCTCTTGTGAAGCAGGAGCTACACTGTCTTGCTGAGCAGCTTGCTCAGTAGATGTGTGTGCTGACTCGCTCTGGGCTGCAGCTGATACCTCTGCTTGAGCTTGAGCTTGCTTTTCTTTAGCCTCTTGCTCTTGAGCATGTTTATGGGTGATGTTGACGCCTTGATGAGGGTCTTGCTGCTTTTTAAGTGCCTCTAAGAACTCTTTTGGAGTACCAATAAAGGAACCAGCTGCTTTATTAGCGCCATTGTGCAGAGCCTTAAGCTCACGCTTGTCATATAAAATTGGCTCGCTAATACCTTCAGCTGGTTGCTGTTCATCGGCAAGTAAGTCTTTTTCGTCAATACGCTCTTTGGTAATAGCGACATAATCAGAGCTAGCAAAAGCATAGCGGGCTGATGGTTTATCAACTTTTACTGCCTGATGACTTACCGGCATATCAGGTACTTTTTGCGGTAAGTTATCTACACGAGTATTAACATCTGGCAAGCTTAAGTGCGACAGGGCTGAGAGTCCTTGTGCACGATTAGCTTGGGCTGCATCAATTTGAGCTTGGCGAGCACGTGCAGCCTTTTGCTGAGCTGCAGCCTTCATAAACTCAATACGGCTTTGCTCTAAATAAGCCTGAGCCTCGTCAACAGACACATTTTGTCCTGATGAGACGGTCATGGTGGTATTCACTTCCACCTCAGCTGCAGGGGACAGCGTGTTGAGGTTTTGTGAATAAATAGAGCGGCCTTGAATATTAGTAGCTACAGCAGGATCTTGAGGGCGCTGATTGTGGGGTTGGCCCATATGCTCACGAGTGGACGAGACTCGTGTAGATCTGCCAGAGCTGATTTCAACACAGGCAGTGGCATTTGCAGCAGTAAACTCACCACCAAAACGATCGATTGGGGTGGAGAAATCTCTAAAAGCAGTACCGCCACGCAGGCCTGGTTTGAAGTTGCCATTTGGATCAGCAACTGTATCTACCTGACCTTTATTGCCTGGCATTAATGGCATATCTGCTACGCCAATCATCTTGGAGGTAGCAGTAGTTGCCTCAGCTAAAGCACGTTGCTCTGAACGTGGCAGACCACCACCAGCAGTAGCAATTTCAAAGGCAGACATACGCGACAGATTGCTCTCGCTGCGCTGAGCTTGCTTACGTCTAAAGCTGTTTAAGTATTTAGCATCAGTTTGCTGCAGAAGCGCATGAGCCTCAGGGCTTACTACAGCTGAGTGAATTACACGCTGTGGCATATCCAGCTCACCAGGGTTTAACACCTCAGGGAACTTGGTATTACGTGCAGCAATAGAAGAGGCAGCACGTGCGGCAGCTGCTTGCTCACGCTCTGCGGCGGTGTGCTCATTAGATGGCTTGAAGAATGATCCAGCTAAGTTATGGGCTTTACCATGCTCAAGCTGCTGTTCGCCCTTGGCATACTCTAATTGCTGAGAGTAGAGCTCTTGATCATTGTCATGAGTGCCAAATGAAGCTTCAGAACGTGCGTAGTTCTCAGAGAGATGACCAACACTGTTGTTTGCCTCATGATTAAAGTTAGATACCTCACCCTGAGCAGCATCATACATAGCACTCTCATCGGCACCATGAGCAAAGCTCTGCTGATCGCCATTAACAGGGCGAGTGCGGCCATCATTAAACTGAGAGTGATCACCAATGTGTGCATCATCCTGAGTAGATGCAGCTAAGTCACTCATAGGCATATGGCTATGGGCTGCAACTTGTGATTGCTCAAACTCAGATGCACTTAAGCTGTGAAGCTTAGCTTGCTCATCGCTGTGAAGCTTGGCCTCTAAAGACGAGGAGGAGGCGTTTGATGAGGCTAAAACATTACTGCTACCTGACTGACCATAGGCTGCAGCATTTTGAGAGAAATAACCATAGGCAGCAGCATTATCAAAGCTACCGCTAGCAAAGTCATAGCCGCTATTGACGAGGTGATCCTCGTTGCGCATATAGGCATCATTGCGGCCCGTCTTTGGCATTTGAGGTGGGGTTGGGTTTATATCAGAGGTGGCAGAATGTAGATCATTATCCTTGCGCTCAGAGACTGACAAGTTCTCATTATTTTTGCGATTATTTGAGGCAAAGAAATAGTGCGGGGCTTCTAAAGCCGAGTCATTGTCATCAGAGAAGCCACGTAATAAATCATCCGAATGGTTTAAAGAAACAGAATCAAGCTCATCGCTTAAAAAGTCATCGCCAAAAGGATCACTAAGTTGGTCGTTTTGATTGATGCTATGCAATTGTTCAAGAGCTTGCTCAGCATTCTTACTCCGCTCAGAGGCGGCAAAAGAGCTATTAAGATCGTTAATAGCCACATCAGCGCGTAAGCTTAAATGCGTTAGCGTACCAAAGCTGTCATGTACTTCTGCAAGCACGGACCCGCGCTCAATGCCACTAGCACTCACAGTGGCAATAATGTCACGTGAGTTGGCACTCTTAAATGCACAAGTAGTTAGGTTATTCATGCCATCTTGTCCGATGGACTGCCCCTCTTTAAGGGCCGCTTTATAAATAACCGAGCCGTCGGCAAGTCTGTGCGCAACTACCGATCTAAACTTGTTAATGTCAGTCATGCTAATTAATTATGCTGTACGCGCATAGATAGCTAGTCTATGTCGACAGCCCCCTGATAAATACAAGATGCTCGCAAAAAACTAAAACCACACATAAAAGCAATCCTCATAAACCTGCCTCGTCCGCAAGTAACAAGTTAGTGCTTTAAGTCACCATAAAATATAGCAATGGTTGTACTGCCAAGCTAAGGTAGACCTAGGCTTAAGTTGCGTTACGCGCACCTCCCCACAATAACCATACCATTGTATATGACAATACACGCTTCGTCGCGCTTTTTAGTTGTCTGTAAGCACTTAATCACAAAAAAACGAACGCTATTCTTACAAAGCGCGATCAAACGATGTCATTTGTGACAACAAAACACTAAAAAGTACCCGCAAAAGATAATAGAGCGACTGCCACCCTCCCCATCCACGATAAGACACGCTATTTCAAGGCGACACCCAACTATCAGATACCAAAGTGGCTTTACCGCCACAAAAGATGCCCATCAGCGCCATAGTCCAAAGATAGAACCACCACAGGTAAAACCAATCTTTTCCCTCAAGATCAGCACTCAGGAGTAATTCAGCAGCCAATCTACACGAGAGCAACTGCAGTATTGAGTTAAAGCTACCGACGTGCAACTATCATGAGCAATGACTAACCATGCCTACAAGAACCAAATATTGCCCAAACCAATCAAAAGATAGGCAACGACGTGCGTGCTAAGCCAATAGAGCTAAGCAAACAGTGCATTGACTTAGACAGCCAGTTGACTAATGCAGGTGAGTGGCACGCAACAGCATTAGCTATACACATCTGCAGTAGCGCTACAGTGGCAAGTGAAAGGGGAATAGGCATATACGTGCTGCTATTAAGGTTCACAAGCTTGATATTGCCAAGAGATTGGAAAGCAAAGACTTTGCAAGTACTTGAAAGATACTAAGACACGTGAGCGCAGGGAGCGGGGCGCAAATGTTGAAGCAATGGGATCAAAGATAAGAGGCGCATGGCTCTTAGCAACACCCAGCGTAGGCTTGTAGCAACGGCCATAAGTTGGATTGCAGCAACAGCCGTGAGTTGGCTGTTGCGCGAGGAGTCAGCGCATTGTAGTTAGCTTGATGCGCTGAACGTAAGAATTGAAAGAGATCGGATTGCTAGTGGCAGCTATGGCTAGGCAAAGGTGATCTTGCAATCGTCAAGGGAGGCGAT
The DNA here is from genome assembly GCF_000482845.1 of Anaerobiospirillum succiniciproducens DSM 6400. Lineage (GTDB taxonomy): Bacteria > Pseudomonadota > Gammaproteobacteria > Enterobacterales > Succinivibrionaceae > Anaerobiospirillum > Anaerobiospirillum succiniciproducens. The sequence goes on along the minus strand of NZ_KI519511.1, from coordinate 63,982 downwards.
AGTGGCTAAGGACTCTACATGAATGCCTTGATCTCGGAGCATTTGACCGCCGTTTTGGAAGGACTTTTCAATTAAGAAGCCCATGCCCACAAGCTCGGCACCAGCCTGGGCAATTAAGTCTTGAACACCAGCTGCAGCCTTACCATTAGCAAGGAAGTCATCGATGAATAACACCTTGTCATCTTTAGTTAAGAACTCAGCTGAGCAGCAGATTTGATAAGTGGTGTTCTTAGTGAAGGAGAAGACCTCAGTAACTAAGGTGTTATCCATGGTAGATGGTTTTTTCTTCTTGGCAAAAACCACGTTCTTATGAGCAAGGTAGCCAAGTACTACAGCAGGGGCAATGCCGCTTGCTTCGATAGTGAGAATCTTATTGTAGGAGTTTGGGTCAAAACGACGCATAAACTCCTCAGACATGGCATACAAAAGCTGAGGGTCGAGTTGGTGATTGATAAAACCATCAACCTTAAGAATACCTCCAGGAAGGCTCTTTCCGTCACGGTTAATACGATCAACTAAGATAGGAAAATTGTTAGCCATTGCTCTTCCTTGCCACAAATGAAAATACGAAAGTACGTCAAATGTAGATGAGCTAGTGTTTGTATGCTCAGTGGCTCTACCAACGCGTTTAGCAGCACATCAAGACGTAAGAGAGCATAGATCTACCTATGCAGCTCGTAAATTCTGCTCATTCTACAGCTAAAGATCTGTGCTGACAATGAAAAATGACACTCATGGCCAATGCCGCTTTAAGCATGTAATTGAAGATAAAACGTAAACGGTCGCTAGCTCTTAATCTATGAGCTCACAGCCAGCACGAGGAGCTAATTGAGACTAGATGCGATTATGTCTAGGATGATTGGGTCGCTACCATACTAGTTGTGAGCATGATCCCGTATTGGCAAATTGCTTGGGTTGTTTTTGTGATGAGGTCTCCTTATTTGTTCATCTAAGCTTACTTACTTTGAGCGCATCACTATAATGATTTGAAGATCATAGTGCCCAACTTTGGGATGCTATATGACTAAAGCTTTTGTCGAATGCTTAAGTGCTCATGGTCAAACTTCAATACCATGATCTTTTAGCTTGAATGCTCGATTAAAAGGAACAGTAGCCATACTTGCAGCTAAGCTGAACTTATGAGGCTACATTTGCATCTCCTTATCTTTAGACAAAGTTAAGGTCGATGCGTTCAATGATGATAATGGAAATTTGATACGTAAGAAGAATTGGACAGCAGCGCGGCTTTAAGAGTCGCTCTTTAAGACTGTCTGTAAGGTTTTGCAGCAATGAGTGAGTTTAAAGGTCAAGATTTCGGTGATGATTCTTTGGACCTTCATCCTGAACTGTATGATGAAGTGCAATTTCAGGCAGTAGATGAACATATTGCAAAGTTCTTTGGTGAATGCTCTGGCGTATTTCATGAGCTGATTTCACCAGATATTCATTGCGATATCTATATTGTTCATGCCAAAGATCAAGATGATCGTGCCTTTTTCAATTTAATTACTCATGGTACTGGTGCGCATGTTATGAACGTACCAGACAAGTTTGCCTCAGCCGATGTCTACCGTGCCGAATTTGTCGTAAGTCTTCCTAGCAATTGGAAAGTCGACTCATCTGTAGAGATAGACTATTGGCCAATCCGCCTGCTCAAAGTACTCTCAAGATTACCAATTGAAGAAGATAGCTGGCTTGGCCCATATCATACTGTTAGCCTGCCAGATGGCTTTGCTCAAGGTACTGATTTTACTGGCGTGCTCATCGTGCCAGCCTTATCTGTCAGCGTGGGTGCTGATCGGGAAGAAGCTTCGATTTGTGAGCTGCCATATGGTGATGGTGATGTTAACTTCTATCAAGTTATTCCTCTCCATCAAGATGAATTAGACTTTGCCGTTGATCACGGCTCCATCGAGCTCCTCAAACGCTTTGGCGATCAGATGAGCTATATCATCGATCCAACACGCCCATCCATCCTCTAGTCCACTTTCAAAAACCAAATCCTCCTCCTCCTAAAGAAAAAGTGAGATGACCTCTTTTTAAGGAGGAGTGGTTGACCTTTCTTAGCAATGAACGAGCTCTTGAAACGCTCTGTACATGGGCTTAGTTACATACGCATCAAGGCTTAACTGCTCTTCAGTAAGCTTAAGATCTGCAAGCGTGAGGGTATCAACCATTTTTCTGAAATCCAAGCGCGTAAGTATTTTCTTGGTGTACGGACGCTTGGCATCCAAAAACGCAATGGTCTTCAAAAAGGCTTGTACTGGCGTGCTATTAAGCAGCAACATCGCCACATAAGCAGTGTCAAAGTGCTCAAAGCAAATAAAGTAACTAGTATCATCTGTCATGACTGGAGAGCCGTCATCTGCATACAGCACAGAAAACAGTGGGGTCTTATAGAAGCCACTAACACCAACTTTATATGGGGCGTAAGAGTAATCACCAACGCCAAACATAGAGAACTCTGGTGCATTGGCATATATTGAGCTTTTGCGCTTGTTAAAATCATCTAAGTGCTGCTGTAAATATGCCCATGTCTTTGGAACTTCAAACTCTAGATGATCAGTTGGGTCTTTTGCTTTGCGCTGCGTAACAATTACGTACTTGGTAAAAGAGTTGATGATTGGCTTTTTGAACATGCTACTCTTAATCAAAGGGTAGACAAGTTGCCGTTCAATATCTACAAGCTCACTTCTACCATTAACAAGCGAATCTCCACGCCATGTAAGCTCCATAACTTTAGAGCAATCATGCTTGACCCCTTGTCGCCATTCAAAGCAGCTCGTGCCCTCAAAATCATATGGCAAACACGATGTATCGCTGTAGAGCTGACCGTTCTTGTAACCAAAACTTGAAGTTACATGGTCAACATCATGGAAGTTGCGTATATGGCAAATATCTGGGGAGTTGTTAGTTTTTCCCAACCTTATAGTGAGTAAGCAAGCACTTGCACTGATGTTGAAAACTTTAGATGCATCAAACTCAAGCACTTCACACTCATGAAAACCGATGTTGCTTCTTTTGAGCTCAACAAAAACATTCCTTGCAACCGCTGTTTTACACAACATGGCTATGGTTGTATCGGTATCTTTGTACTCATGAATCAAGTGTGAAATGATGTACTCGCAAATATCAAAATTGCTCGAACCTGTGATTGCGTCAATGCCTCTAAGGCCCTTGATATTATTCTTTGTAGGCAGATTATCAGATGAGAGCGCAGACAAAGTGCTATTGGTCACCCACGGTGGATTACCAATAACAAGACAATGTTGGGGATTACGAAACAGGCTTCTAGTCTTACTGCCAAATATGCTCTGGTTAACAACTCGTACTCTTGGATCACTAACACTCTCTTGGCAATGAGCACAATACTCTGGATTGATCTCGATGCCGACGATCTCTTCTGCACCAAAAATAAGGCTGCTCTTGAGTAGATTGCCAACTCCACAAGTTGGCTCCAAGATAGCTGTTGGGGTAATGCCCTTCTTATCTTTGAGGTATAGACATACCTTTTGTGCAAAATCGAGGGGAGTTTGATAGTCGCCAAACTCTCTTCTATAGCTCATAGTTGCAAGCCCCATCAACACCATTGTTTAGCAAAATAGCTCTAATCGAAACTCAATTGCAACTCCATTGTAAATCATGGGGGCTATGTGGACAGCCATGCGGTGCGACATATTTTTAGTACTTAGTTTTGACAGTCATCTAAAAAACACATTCTGTCAGTTGTGATGGCCTAACAGTGGCGCTAATGTTTGTGTTAGCTTAGCTAAATGAAGATGGCTTCTTAAGCCTTGAGCGTACATAGATTGCCACGATACGGCAGGCGCTTCTAGCAGACATAGATTGAGCAAGATTTGGCAGACGCTTCTAGCCGACATAGATTGGTATGATTCGACAGATGCTGCTAGCGTGCATAAACTGATCAAGTACTGCAGTAGCTTCTGCAGACATAGATTGAGCAAGATGCTGCAGCTGCATTTGGCTTACTCAGTAGATACGATTTGGGGGTTACATGGATATTTTAGAGCAATGCCAAAAGTGGCATGAGGAAGAAAAGTTCGACAAGATCATTAAGGCGCTTGATGCCATAGATCCTAGCGAGCGTACCCCTGAAATGGATAGTGAGCTAGCAAGGGCATTAAATAATCTCGGCGTACGTACCAAGAACGGCAGCTACATGCTAAAGATAGCAATTTCGCTGTTAAAGAAGCACGAAGAACTCATGGGTGAGAGCTATCTTTGGAACTATCGTATGGGCTATGCCCATTACTTTCTTGACAAGAAGGGCCCCGCACTTAAGTATTTTATGAAGGCCAGTGAGATTGATCCTGAGGATGAAGATTGCGATGCCTTCATTTCTAATTGCATCAAGCGCTTAACCTTACCAATCTATGAGCGCAACTTTAGAACCCGTGTCCTCATGGCATGGTTAACCTTTGCTGATCAAGAAAAAGAAATCCGCAGTCTATTGGGTAAGAAAAACAAGGAGCTTAAGCAACAAGAAGCGCGTGATAGGGCCTTTAAGATTTTTAGAGACTGCATTAATTATTTTGGGTTCTCTATCGGCTTTAATGGCAGTAAGTATGAGCTTATATTTAGCCCTTTAGGCAATTCCATCACCTTGCTAGAGCTTAGCTTTTTAAAACAACATGCTCCAGAGTCTGTCTTGAAGCATTGGGACATTGTTATTGGAAGAGCAGCTACTAATGATAATTATCATATGGTGGGTGATGTTGAACTTAGCAATGAAGAGCTGCAGCTATGGCTATCTGAGGACAATGGCAAGCTTAAGATCTCAGCTTATTGCCCAAAAATTAAGGGAGTAATAGCCAATAGTTTCAAAGCTGCCTCAAAGGTAGTTGAAGCTATCATATACACAGCCATAGGCGAGATTGCTTATATGCGCTATGTCCGCGAGCTTGAGCTTTTAGATGAGCCTAAGACAGATAAGCATATTCTTCTTTGCGACCTTCAAAATGAGCTCAGCTCAATGGGCTGTGATCTAAACATTGACGCTCAGCAGTTCCTTGAGACCAATTTTGACAGATACACAAGGAAGGTCGATGAAGAGCCATCTAAGATATGGCGCGATGATATTGTGGCAGGCTCAACTTGTGTACCAGAGCTTATTGAAGGCTATTTTAACGATGATGAGAGTGCTATAGACAAGCTGCATGATGACGGTGTTGCTGCTGGATTTATTGCCTACTCATTAGACAGTTTTGATGGGGATGATCGTACTGATAAGATCTTTGCCTTCCGCGAAGCCTTTGAGGAGTATTTGACCCAGGATGGACTTGATGATGTGGTCAAAGTTGTTGGTGGTGCTACAGGCGTAGACTTTGGGTATGTCGATGTGCTGGTCTGGGATCTTGTGCCATTTTTAGATGCTGCCAAAGATTTCTTTGATGATAGCAAGATCGAGCATGCCGTTTTCCATACATTCCGCAAGAATGTAGGCACAGTGACCCTCAAGAAGGCTGAGGCGGATGACGAAGATCAAGAGCAAGTTAATCCTCAGTCTAATGATGATGGCATTTGCTACGCACAAGATCATCAAGAGGCAGATGATGCAGATAATTTTGCCGCTCAAGAACAAGATGAAGTCACGGACGCACTTGGCACTTATGATGATGCTGAAACTGGCTCTTTTGATATGACTGAGCAAGCAAATGAGCCTAGTCAAGAGCTTGTCTACGATCCTCAACATCCTCAAGCATTCTATGCGCAAATTGACGAGTTCAATGATGACGACGAGTACTTAAAGAGCATTGCAGCTCTTGAGAGTGTTGATCGCAAGTATTGGGACTTTAACCATGCTTACCTTTTAGTTAGAGCTTTGCAAAACTACGCCATTATTGGTGATCAACTGGATAAGACATCAAGATACAAGGGCGATCAAGCTTTGCTTCGCTCCCTTAAACTGCTAAAGGAATTTCAAGCTAAGGGTAAAAATGAGGCACGCTGGCATATGCGTATGGCCTATGGCTATCAGTACTTATACGGTCAAGAAGAACAAGCCATTGCTTATGCCAAAACATGGGCTGAGCTAGACCCTGAGGATGAGGATGCTAAAAGGGTAATTAATGAGTGCCAAGAACAGATCGAAAAACGCTCAGCACCACTCATTGATATTATGGATGAGTGTAGTGATCCGGATGACTCTGAGGACGGTGAAGCATCTTCAGTTAATCGCAAGGGCCAATTTGTCTGCTCAATCTTGCTTGATAAGCTTGGCTTTGACAAAGATGCATTGCTTGAGACTTTGAAGACTCAATGGGGCATTGTTGATGAGCCCGACGATAGCGTTGAAGCTGCTGCAGAGGCTGAAGTTGATGCAGAAGATGGCGCTGCAGAAGATTGCGATGGAGATGATGGCGCTGACTCTGAGGCACAGGCACTTAAGGATGATATAAAATCTGAGGCTTTAGTTATCCGACAAGGCAAGATGTTTGTAGCCATTTCATACATGCCATGCAAGGTTCCTCAAAAAGACATTATGTATGCGGCAGAAAACAATTACATGTGGCCTGATGCGCATAAAGCCGCTAAACAGCATAAGGCCCATATCTTAATTGCCGTGGTTGGTCAGGAAAGTGAGCTTATGGATCGAGCCATGGTCTTTGCCAAGGTTGCAGCGGCATGCTGTGCACTCAAATCGGTAAGTGCGGTTTTCTTCAACAATGTCATCATTCAAAAAGAGTTCTATGCTGATATGGCAAATCTCATGAAAGATGACATTTTGCCGCTGAACAATTGGATTTGGTTTGGTCTGTACAAGAACAAGCATGGCTTGTGCGCCTACACATATGGCCTTGATTTATTTGGCAAAGAGGAAATCGAGGTGCTAGACGCTGCTTGTGAGCCGGCTCAATTGCGCGATTTTATCTATGATCTTGCAAACTATGTCATCGCCTATGATGTTACCTTGCAAGATGGTGAAACCATCGGCTTTAGTGCCACGGACAAGCACGCTATTACACGCTCAGATGGTGTAGCCCTCCCAGGTCATCAAACACTCAAGGTCGAGTTTTTCAAAAACGCTAAGAGCGAGGAAGAACAAGACGAAATTGCTTTGAGCGACGAGTAAAGAAAACACGGATAGAGCGCTTAAAGCGAGTAGTAATAAACCATGCTCTGAGCACTTTGAGCGATGAGAAATAAGTCTTGCGTAGAGTGCTTGGAGCGATGATTAATGCCACATGCTTAGTACTTTTAACGACGGGAAATATGCCTTGCTTAGAGCGCATTAAGCTATGAGTAGCAAGGCGTGGTAGGGTTTTCGCGTCCTAATCAATGTTATTATCAACATTGAGTCGCAAGACGATCATCTAATCTAACTAACTTAGCAAGAAAATCGGCACTTCTGTTCCCTTCTAAAAAGACCAGGTCTATGTGTCAGTTTCTTATGAGGTGACAATGGATATCTTACAGAAGTGCCAAAAGTGGCATAAAGAAAAAAAATTTGACAAGATCATTAAGGCGCTTGATGCCATAGATCCTAGCGAGCGTACCCCTGAAATGGATTGTGAGCTTGCAAGGGCCTTAAATAATCTCGGCGTACGTACCAAGAACGGCAGCTACATGCTAGACATAGCAATTTCACTGCTAAAGAAGCACGAAGAGCTCATGGGTGAGAGCTATATTTGGAACTATAGTATGGGCTATGCCCATTACTTTCTTGATAAGAAGGGCCTTGCACGTAAGTATTTTATGAAGGCCATTGAGATTGAGCATGCGGGTAAAGATTGCTATGTATTCATTTATAATTGCATCATGAGCTTAACCTTACCGAGATATGAGCCCGACTTTAGAACCCGTGTCCTTATGGCATGGTTAACCTTTGCCGATCAAGAAAAAGAAATCCGCAGTCTATTGGCTAAGAAAAACAGGTCGCTTAAGCGCCAAAAAGCGCGTGATATGGCCATTAAGATCTTCAGAGACGTTATTCATAATTTTGGGTTCTCTATAGGCTTTAATGGCAGTAGGTATGAGCTTACATTTAGCCCTTTAGGCAATTCCATCACCTTTCTTGAGCTTAGCTACTTAAAACAACATGCGCCAAAGGCTGTCTTAAAGCATTGGGACATTGTTATTGGTAGAGCTGCTACTAATGATAATTATCATATGGTGGGTGATGTTGCGATCAGTAATGATGAGCTGCAGCTATGGCTATCTACTGGTCAAGGCAAGCTTAAGCTCTCAGCTTATTGCCCAAAACTTAAGGGAGTAATGGCTCATAGCTTAAAAGCTGCCTCAAAGATAGTTGAAGCTATCATATACACAGCTATAGGCGAGATTGCTTATATGTACTATGTCCGAGAGCTTGAGCTTTTAGATGAGCCAAAGTCAGATAAGCATCTTCTTCTTTGCGACCTTCAAAATATACTCATCTCAGTGTGCGGTGATCTAAATATCGATGATCAGCAGTACCTTGAGACCAATCTTTACAGATACACAAGCAACGTCGTTGAAGAGCCATCTAAGATATGGCGCGATGATATTGTGGCAGGCACAACTTTTGTGCCAGATCTTATGGATGGCTACTTTAACAATGATGAGAGTGCTATAGACAAGCTGCATGATGACGGTGTTGTGGCTGGATTTATTGCCTTCTCATTAGACAGTTTTGATGGGGATGATCGTACTGATCAGATCTGTGCCTTCCGTGAGGCCTTTGAGGAGTATTTGACCCAGGATGGACTTGATGATGTGGTCAAAGTTTTTGGTTCTGCTACAGGCGTAGAGTTTGGTTATGTGGATGTACTGGTCTGGGATCATTTCCCATTCTTAAATGCTGCCAAAGCTTTCTTTAAAGATAGCAAGATCGAGCATGCCGTTTTCCATACATTCCGCATGAATGTAGGCTCAGTGATCCTCAAAAAGGCAGCCAGAAATCAAGGGCAATTAAGGCACAAGAGCGATTACGATGTCATATGGTTCGCAAAAGATGATTATGTAACTGACAGTATCGATATGACTGAGCCTAGTCAAGAACTCGTCTACGACCCTCAACATCCTCAAGCATTCTATGCGCAAATTGAAGATCTAAATGATGACAACGAGTACTCAAAGAGCATTGCAGCTCTTGAGAGTGTCGATCGCAAGTACTGGAACGTTAACCATGTTTATCTTTTAGTAAACGCTTTGCAAGGCTACGCCACTGTGGGCGATAAATTGAATCAAGCACCAAAGTACAAGGGCGATCAAGCTTTGCTGCGCTCTATTAAGCTGTTAAAGGAGTTCAAAGCTCAGGGTCAAAAAGAAGCTCGGTGGCATAGCCTCATGGCCTATATCTACCATTTATTATATGGTCAACAAGAACAAGCCATTGCTTATGCCAAAACATGGGCTAAGCTAGATCCTAAGGATAAGAATGCTCAAGGGCTAATTAAAGAGTGTCTAGAAGAGATCGAAGAGCGCTCTGTACCACTCATTAAGCTTATGGATGAGGTTTATAATCTGGATGACAGTGATGACACTGATGATTATGAGGACAGTGAAGACACTGAGTGCGGTGATGACACTGATGACTCCGATGAAAGTGAAGACACTGAGTGCGGTGATGACTCTGAGGATGGTGAGGCATCTTCATTCAATCGCAAGGGCCAATTTATCTGCTCAATCATGCTTGATAAGCTCGGCTTTGACAAAGATGCATTGATTGAGAGTTTGAAAAATCAATGGGGCATTGTCGATGTGCTCGAAGGTAGCGTTCCAGCTTTTACAGAAGATGATGCAGAAGATAGCGCTGAGTCTGAGGCTTTATATATTCGACAAGGCAAGATGTTGGCATTCATTTCATACAAGCCATGCAAGCTTCCTCAGAAAAACCTTGAGTATGCGGCGCAAAACAATTTCATGTGGCCTGATGCGCATAAAGCACTTAAACAGCATAAGGCCCATTTCGAAGTTGTCGTTGTCCGCAATGGAAGTGAGCTTATTGATCGAGCCATGCTCTTTGCCAAGATTGCAGCAGCATGCTGTGCGCTCAAATCGGCAAGTGCGGTTTACTTCAACTATGTCATCATTCAAAAAGAGTTCTATGCTGATATGGCAAATATCATGAAATATGACATTTTGCCGATTAGCAATTGGATTTGGGTTGGTCTGTACAAGAGCAATAATGGCATGTGCGCCTACACATGTGGCCTTGATTTATTTGGCAAAGAGGAAATCGAGGTGCTAGACGCTGCTTGTGAGCCTAAGCAATTGCACCAATTTGTCTATTATCTTGCATACCATGTCATCGCCAATGAGATCACCTTGGAAGATGGTGGAACCATCGGCCCTAATGCCACGGACATGCACACTATTACACGCTCAAAAGGTGTTGCCAACCCAACTCAGCAAACACTCAAGGTCAAGTATTTTAAACCACCAAGAGCGAGTAAAAAACCACGGTAATAGCGCTTGAGGCGAGTAGCAATAAATCATGCTCTAAGCGCTTTTGGCGATGATAAATAAGTCTTGCTTAGAGCGCTTGGAGTGATGGGCAATAGTTCACGCTTAGAGCTCATTGAGCGTTGAGTATTAGCCCATGCTTAGCACTTTTAACGACGGGCAATATGCATTGCTTAGAGTGCAATAAGCTATGAGTAGCAAGGCGTGGTAGGGTTTTCTCGTCTTAATCAATGTTATTATCAATATTGAGTCGCAAGACAATCATCTAATCTAACTAACTTAGCAAGAAAGTCGGCACTTCTGCCCCCTTCTAAAAGGACCAGGTCTATGTGTCAGTTTCTTATGAGGTGACAATGGATATCTTACAGAAGTGCCAAAAGTGGATCCAAGAAGAACATTTTAGCAAGGTCATTAAAGCTCTTGATGGTATCGAGCCTAATGAGCGCACACCTGAAATGGATTTACAGCTGGCTCTAGCCTTAACTAATCAAGGCGCAAGAGTAAAGAATGGCAGCCACATGATACAGAGGGCTATTGAGCTTTTAGAGTCACACGAGCTGCTCTTGGGTAAGTCATTCATGTGGAACTTCATTTTGGGCAACGCATATTTCTTACTTAATGAGGAGGGACGTGCGCTTAAGTATTTTGAGTGTGCTAGTGAGGAAGATCCTGATGAATTCAGTAGTAAGTCAAATATTGCACTATGTATCAAGCGCTTAACTATGCCTGTTTATGAGCGCAGCTATAGAGCACGCGTCCTCATGGCGTGCCTATCATTTGCTGATCAAGAAAGAGAAATACGCAGGCTTTTGGATAATCTGGACAAAGAAGGTTATGCTCACCGTGTATTGCAGAAGCTTTCAGCTATCTTTCTGCCAGTCCTGCCCACTAAACGCATAGCCGCTATCCCTCACATATTGCATTACGAGCTTGTTTTTAGCCCTGATGGTGGCGATTATGCCCTGCATCAGTTGTTATTCTTAAAGCAACAGTTCAAGAAAATTGTCAAAAGGCACTGGAACATAACTCTTGGAACAAAAGCTAGCAGGGATATCTCTTATAAGAGAGATGGTATTGAACTCATTGGCGGCGATGTAAAACTGTGGGTAACTAAAGAAGATGACACGCTGTTCAATGTTTCAGCTTATTGCCCAAAACTATTGCAGACTCGCTCAGAAAATTATGCGCTTGCATCATGGTATCTTGACAATTTTATAGACATCGCGATTGGCGAGATTGCTAATATGCGCCATATCTACGATTTAGATATCTTAGATAAGCCTAAGTCAGGTAAGTTCATTTATCTTTACGAGCTTGAAAGTACGCTCAGATCAAAGGGCTGTGATCTAGATATCAGCGCCGAGCAATATCTTGCGTCAACCTTTAAACTTTATAATGGTAAGCCCGATAACAATCCATACAAGATTTGGCGAGAAGATATTTGTGCAGGTACAACTAGTGCACCTGAGCTTCTTGATCGCTATGAGACTGGTGATGAACGACTTCTGGACGAACTGCATAAACAAGGTATTTGTGCAGGGTTTATCGCCTTTTCTTTATACAACTTTATAGGCTCTGATCGTGCTGAGAAGATTCTTGCTTTTAGCGATAAGTTTAAGGAATATTTGACTAAGGATGGGCTTGGCGATGTGGTTAAAGTTGTAGGCACTGCTGTAGGCCTAGGCTATGGTTATGTGGATGTAATGATCTGGGATCTGCGTCCATTTTTAGATGCGGTATATGACTTTTTCAATGAAAGCGACATCGAACATGTTATTTTCCACTCATTCCGTTACAAAGTAGGCACAGTAACCATTAAACAAACTCAAGATGATGGCCAAACACATAATTTTGGCATCAATTACGTTAGAAGCTATCAAGTACAAGATACTGCAGATAAGCACGCTAAGAGTAAGCGTGGCAAGCGTAACACTAAGCTTATTGCCTATGATCTTACACAACCTCAAGCATTTTATGAGCAAATTGAAAAGCTCAATACTCAAAATGAGTACCTCAAGTGCATTACGGCTCTTGAGAGCGTAGATCGTCAGTACTGGGATTACAACCATGCTTATCTTTTAGTCAGAGCGTTGCAAAACTACGCCATTAAGGGTGATAGATTACAACAAACTCCAATACACAAAGCAGATGAAGCTTTGCTGCGCTCCATTATGTTGTTAAAAGAGTTCAAGGCAAAGGGCAAAAATGATGTGCGCAGATTTAAGTATTTGGCTTTGGGCTATAAGTCCTTATATGACCAAGAAGAAAGAGCCATTACTCATGCCAAAAAATGGGCGTCGCTTGACCCTGATGATGAGTCTGCTTTAAAGCTAATTGATGAGTGCAAAGCTACAATCGCTGAACGCTCAACTCCGCTCATTTATAAGCCAAATTATGCTGAGTCAAAAGAAGATGAAGATGAAGGTACAGATAGTAAAGGTTTGTTCTTCTGCTGTATCTTGCTAGATAAGATCGGTTTTTACAAAGCAGCATTAATTAAGAACTTAGAAACTCAGTGGGGCATTGTCTGTAATGCGGAGGAAGGCGATAACAGCAATCATTGGGTGATAAAAGATAAATCGTCCGAGGCGCTAATTGTTAAACAGGGTAAACTGTTTGCAATCGTTGGATACAATCCTCGCAGGCTAAGTGAGAATCTCGAGATGGCCGCATATGATAATTACATGTGGGAAGGCGCTCAAGCAGCACCTCAAAATTATAAGGCCAATATCACGATCACGATTATGGGTCGAAAGGGTGATCTTATGCAACGTGCCAAGCTCTTTGCCAAGGTAACAGCTGCATGTTGCTCACTAAAATCAGCATCTGCCGTTTACATCAACGATGTACTTGTGCAAAAAGATTTCTATATCAACGCAGCTTCTCTCATCAAAGAAAATGAGTTGCCGCTTGATTGTTGGATTTGGTTTGGCATTCACAAAACTAAAAAAGGCTATAGTGCATACACATATGGACTTGAGGCATTTGGTAAAGACGAGCTAGAGGTGCTTGACGCTGATTGCGATCCTAATCAATTGCGTAATTTCCTTTATGATGTTGCAGAAAATATTATTAAGAACGATTTGACATTTAAGGATGGGGACATCATAGGCTTTAGCGCAGAAGATGAACACGCCATTACACGATCTGAGGGGGTAGCGCTCCGTGGACTGCAAACACTCAAGATCGAGTATTAAGAAAACTAAAAGCTTCACAGAGCAAGACTAAAGCGCTTTGACATGGAGTTACAAGTCACATCTTGCTCTCATTACCATCATCAACCCCACGGACAAGTCCGTGGGAATTTAGCTATAGCTCGTACCTTGCTAAGGCATGCTGTACAAGCTTGACGGTGTGCTGTCGTTATTTGCTTTGGCAGTGCGCTTTTCGTGTTGTGAAAATAGGAGTTTTTTATGGTCGATACAAAAGCTCTTGAGCAGGACATCCCTGAACTTGCTCAAGTTATGATGGACTATTTAGGCTGTGAGTGTACCTTCTTTGCGCCTAGCACTGATGATGCGCCGATCTTACAGGCCTTAAAAGAGGCAAAGGCTCAAGCACAACAAGGTGGCTATGTGCCTATGTTAATTGCCGTCGACGAGATTCTTTTTGATTGTCTGATCATGAACAGCGATGAAGACAATGAAGATATGTACGAGTTTGACAAAGATTCGGTTGCCTCTTACCGCAAGCAGCATTTGTCACTCAGTCTTGGCAATGGCAAAGACACTCTCAATAAGATGCTCGATGTTTCAATGTCATATGCTAAGGAAGATGACATTGATTGGGACACAGAGATTGTGGGCACTATGGAGGGTGGCGACGAGGGCGAAGATGGTGATGGCTTTAGTGGCTATTGGGACTACAACGACAAATGCACATTACCTCTAATCTTAGCCAAGATCCCAGTTAAGCATCCTTGGGAGGTATTTGCCTATGTGCCTTTTGGCAATTGGAATGAGTGTCCTGACACTCAGGTTCTGATGGAAGTTAGCAAGTATTGGTTTGAAAAGTACGGTGCCATACCTGCAGTACTAACCCATGATGTACTTGAGTTTGATCTCCCTGAGGCCATTGCAAAAAATGTAGCCATGGAAGTTGCTCTTGAACAATATGTATTTTGTGAAGACATTGTTTCTCAAGGCACTGAAACAGTGGGCGCTCTTGCAGACACTTTGTGGCGTTCTAAGCATTGGTATTTCTGGTGGGATTAGTCATGGTGCATGCATGCAATTTTGCTTGCCTGATTGCATGCCGGTTAGACTGATGAGTCTCATGCATATGAGCCAAGCTAAAGTCTTGTATGTATTGATGAAGTTATCTTGCTAATGTGCTTTACTTTGATGATGGGACAAAAGGGCACCTTGCTTTGGTGCCTTAAATAGCCCCATCATCTTAAGAGCATATGATGGATTGATGCTTATGACGATAGAAAAGCTAATTAGTGAGTACAGTGACTTCATCTTTGCCTTGTTTGGCGTTCTCTTGGTAGTCGGCTCCATACGCAATTGGGATTGGTTGTGTGATCCTACAGGTAAACCTCATGCACCCTTGATGACACGAGGTTTGCTGCGTTTCATTTTCTTTTGCCTAGGCATCATCCTCATCATATGCGAGCTATATTTCGTGATTAATAGATTTGTCTAACTTGCAAAGTGCTCTGAGGCTGCGAGCGAGCCAAGCAATCGAGCCAAACAAGCTAGCCTGCGCTCTAAGCTCTAAGCACAGAGCTATAAGCTCATGCACTTGCCATTGCCCTTTGCTTAGGACTTTGGCAAAGCAAAGGGCAATTGCTGCTATTAAGATAATTATGGCAAGAGGCGTTTATGAATGGCGTCATCATCATAGTTGGCATCTTGGTGGTCTTAACCTTGCTCAAGCAATTATTCGATCACGACTATGTTGCTTTGGGTTTATCCATAGTTGCGTTGCTCATCGTACTGTTTGGCACGCATCACTTTCGTTAACTTGAGTTATTGAGGTGTTCTCATGGTGCAAGATAAGTCTAAGAAGACAGATAGCAAAGCTCAAGATGACAAGTACAACTATCACCTGATTCACGAGAAAGATACGGATAAGCGTATTTTAGCTGAGGCCGATGCTTGTATTGCTGATATTCTCAGCTCCAAGGCAAGTGCAAGATGCACTGACTTTCCAACGTTAGTGTGCAACCACTCAGGTGAGCGCTTCTTGCCATTTCAGATAGTTGAGCGCTATTTGAACAATAGATTTGAGCTTACGAGTGATTATGATGAGGCCTATATCTTCTTTGAATCCTTGCGCCGTCTAGTTGGATGGCGAGAAATTGAGCATGAACTAGATAAGTTCATTAAAAGCAATGTGTTTGAGCGCTACTTTGATATTCAAAGAGGTGCGAGAGGCTACTTCAGCAGCAATTCTCTGTGTACGCTTAAGAGCGATGTGACTCTTGATGAGGATGATGAGCACAGACTAAAGCTTGCTTGCTATAGTGCTGTCTGCCATAGCAGCTATGGTGCTAGCTATGAGAGCGTTACTACGCAACTTTATTTTTCCTTAGTAAGTCAGCTTAGGCCAGATATGGTCAAAGCATTAAAGCAAGATGGCACTGGCAAATTGCCAAAGGACATTCGTTCCTTCAAGACTGAGCTAATGAGTGCTAAGGCTAATGATGCTTTTGCCACGATTCGTATTCAGGCAAAGGAAGATAGTGCTCAGTGCTATGAGCAGGTGCTAGATTATCTGTGCCAAGTCTTAGAACAAGAGGACTTTCCAGATAGTTATGCACTTGAGTTTAGAGGACCAAACAAAAGCTATCTGCCTATACCAGGGCTGCCTAAAAAGGGTATTAATCAGCTTTTTGCCTGCGCTGTAGCCTTTGAGTCCTTGCATCCTAAAATAGAGCGCTATGCCAATTTGGCAATGAAAGAAGATGAGTTCTACAACAACCTTTCAGATGAACAATGCGCCATGCCGGGATCCTTTGCTATCTTTGCATTGGGACTTGCCGATTTCAAATACACTCCATTAGTTCGCAAGTATCTTAAGCTTTGCGACGATGAGCACTCATCGCTGCAAGCTAAGTTCATCATTGCCTACATGCGTAAGTATGGTTTTACCAAACAAACCATGGGCGTATTTATTGATGGTGTCATGTCGATGCAAAACTTTGAGGGGGCCAAGGACTTTAGTAAGCTTATAGCCAACGAGGAAAGCTTAACAGCCCTTATCGACCTCAAGGATCACCTTGGCGATTATCTTGATGCAAAGGATGCTAAAGACGAGAGTTTTGTCCAATATGTTCAAGATGAACTGATGTATGCTCTCTTTGGCAAGCAAAAGAACAATACCAAGAAACTTATTGAAAGCGCACCTGAGCCGCTGCGTAAACTTTACGAGCGCCTCTTACAAAGCTCATAACTGCCGCCCAAAAACAATGGCACTAGTCACCCACAAAACGCATTCATTCACAAGCACAAGCATAAGCATAAGCACAAGCATAAGCCTCACTCTTGCACTGAGGCAAATACTATAGGCATTGCTGCACTGCACAAGAGACGGGCTACTAGCATTTAGCTAAGAGCAATTAACAGCATCTCAACGTTTTTTCAGGGGATAAGCATATGTTCAAACTTGGATATATCGGTACTTTTGAGAGTGTGCCTAAGCTTGCTGCAGCCATATGTAATCATGATATGGAAGCTCTCAAAGAGCTTTTGACTGATGGCGATTGCGTCAATCGTGCCATTGAGATTAGTGAGTACTCACGCTTGTATCCTTTAGAGATCGCCGTGCTACGCGGTGATGTTGATATGACACATTATCTGCTTGAGCATGGTGCTAATCCTGATTTGTATGCTGAGCAAGCATTGCTGTTGTTAGCCATACGCAGCGGGTCTGATGAGTTAATTGAGCTTTTTGCCCCTCATGCAGCTAAGCTAAGTGGCGAGCAAAAAGAGCGTGCTTTTCAAGAAGTGCGTTGGTCCAAAAATTACCATGTGATCGAGATGCTTGAGAAAGCATCCATTAGTGTAGCTAAGTTTGCAGGACAAACACTGCGGGCTGCAGCATCTGATGGGGATATGCAATTAGTCAAACTCTTATGTGAAAAGGGTGTGGACGTTAACTACCATAAATCAGACATGGTCTTTCCTTATGCATCTACGGCGGTTACTGAGGCTGCGCGAGCCAATCATTTTGATCTGGTGCGCTATTTAGTTGAGCGTGGGGCCGACATCAAAATCAGTGATAAGTATGGGGATAGGCCATACTCGCTTGCTCAACTCAACGGCAATGATGAGATGGCAGATTTTCTTAAATCTTTAGAGCCAGAAGATTGGCATAACGAGCAACAAAAGCTCTTATCGTTACGGCCATTCAAGCTGCCAGTTAAGATGCTCAATTATCTAAAGAGCGGCCCGCACCGATTAGAGTTTCCTGAGGGCCAATATGTAAGATGGGTGCAGTTATATACGCTTATAGATGTACAAGTTATTACGTATAAGCGCAAAAAGCTGCTCTCCTTGCTTCAGTCAATGGATAACTATAGCGACTGCTTATTACTTTGGAGCGCCAAAGACAAAAAGCTGTGGTATTTAGATTACGAGCACGACGAGTTTCATCCCCTGTGCAAATGGGATGAGTTCATTGCCAATCCTGCTTTCTATATCAATGGCATGATTAGTGGTGAGTTTGATAAGTAGGCTCACGACAGTCAAAGAAACCTTTAAGTTAAAGATGACATCAAGTTACGAAGGACTCACGAACTTTTGAAGTTCAAAAGACCTTATCGGCTCATTAAGCCATGCCGTGAAAAAGCCGAATCATCCAAGTAAACATTGCTAAAGACCCAAGCACTCTAAGTATATTGATAAAGCTTAATGTGGCCTAATGAGACCTAGTTTGGCCTGCATAAGCCACGAAAACTTGAGTGAGGTAATGAGGCCTAATCAGCCCAGGAAATTGAGTGGGCTAATGAGGCCTAATCAGCCCAGAAAATTGAGATGTCTAATGATGCTGCATCAGTCCTGAATAATTGAGGTAGCTAATGAGGCCTCAATCAGCAAAGAAACAATTGAGAGGGCCTGAGAGGGCTGAATAGGCTCGGTAGAGACTGACAAAGACTTGGGGCGTCTGAATAAACATGAGAAAGCTAGATGTAGTTAAGTGGCCTGCTTAGGTGGCCAAGCTTTTTCATGAATGATGGTTGGCGTATTTTGATTTACATCAAAAGATTAATGCGCTAAACAATCAAGGTGAACGTATGGTGCTACTCTAACTAAGCTAGTCATATGGACTGGGTTTTAGCAAGGCATGGACTATGGCGCTTGGCTGTAGTTTAGTTATGAGGTGCACTATGGATGTCAAAGCAAAGCTGCTTGAGTTATGTAAGCAAGCCATTGGTTTGAACATTGGCAATGAAGAAGAATACAAATTAGGCGGCAGACGTTTTGGCGGTGTACCTGATGTGCCTGAAGATTTTGTCTGGCCAACCTTTACCACTGGTGACAAATACTATGAAACGAAGGAGCGCTATCTGTCCTTCTTAGCTCAGATTAACTGCAGTGAATTAGTCGAGTTTGACAAAGAACATCTTCTGCCAGATCACGGCATACTTTCGTTTTTCTATGAGCTTGATACTCAGCGTTGGGGCTTTGATCCAGAGCATAAAGGTTGTGCGCGTGTCTATTATTTTGAGGACGTCTCCAAGCTTAGAGCAGCAACCTTTCCAAGCGATATGGACGAAGATTTCATTATGCCTTGCCTCAAGATTGAGCTAAAGAAGAAAGATAGCTACCCGCAATGGGAAGACATCAGTGAAGTTTGCCCTGAAATTCGTGATGAGGACGACGATAAAGTCGAAAAAATCTACGAAGAAATGGGGGCATACAATGATGATGAGAATCACTCACAATTGCTTGGCTGGCCAAATACTATACAAGGCAGCATGTTCTCAGAGTGCGATCTCGTCTCTCAAGGCTACAAATTAGGCGATGGCTACAAGGATGTCCCCAAGAGTATTCGTAACGAGGCAGAAAAATCATCCACCGACCGCTGGATGCTCTTATTTCAGCTCGATACAGTAGAGACTAATGATTTTGAGCTGATGTGGGGCGATTGCGGCCATATCTACTTCTTCATTCAAAAAGATGACTTAGTCGCACGGCGCTTTGACAAGGTGTGGCTGGTGCTGCAGTGCTATTAGCTATTGATTGGCTAACTAAGCACACTATCAAGTAGCTGCTGCATAAATTGTCATTCTGCGCTTTGCTAATTCATGAGTACGTGCAATAGCGCAATTACTTGTTTGCATGTCATACAGCTACTCATGCAAAGAGTGTATTGTCTCTGAGCTTTGAGCCAAGTGAGGTTCATGCTACAGGATGAGTAGGTAAGTGTTATCTACCCTCATTTCAGAGCTTAGCTAGGCTCTAGCTTAAGCCTAGCTGCAGCCTTGAAAAAACCAACAAAACCAAAAAAACAACAAAACTAGTAGAGCAAGCAAGAGTGGGCCCCTTGGCACGCCATCAAGGTACTGATGTTTAGCCAAGTTGTGCCATGTCTTTTCTTGAATGAGCCTCGAAGATTTTGTTGGCAATATTAGGAGTTGTCATGAAGACTTTTGATCCAAACTATCAGCTGCTTGCTGATATGTACCGTGATGATTACTTTCCACCATTCTTAGTCGATAAGATTAAGGTCGAGCTTAACAAGTTAATCTCACTTCTAGAAACAGGTGAGCAGGATGTTGAGGTAATTCAGGACAAGCTCGATGAGATCGTCATTGCCATCAACAACTTGCAAGAAGAGTTTGACGAAAACGAGAGCGAGATTGAGACTGTTGCTAGAGACTCAATCGGCGTAACAGTTGAGTATATCCTCAAGTGGTTTGGCATCGATATCGAAATTGAAGAGGCTCTCAGAGAGCGCGATTGGTAGCGTAAACTAGAGTTAATCACAGCTAAAGACCTAAGCTCAATAGCCCATCAAGCTTGCGCTAATGCTTGCGTCCATACCGGGGCCTCTGGGCACGTTTTTGTCAATGCTTGAGCATGCTAGGCTTCCTTGAGCATGCTAGATATGCTTGATGGCCAGTACATGCTTGTGTATATGCTTGAGAGTGCTGGAGGTGCTTGAGCGAACCGTCCATGCTCGATTATGAGCTGTGGGCTTAGAGCAATTAACAGCTAAGCTTTGGATAAGATGCTTGATTGACAGCATAGGCTTACATATAACTTTGAAGGAGGATGACGCTTCTTGCATTATCGAAGATAAGTTTATGAAGCGTCAAATGATTGCTATGGATACTAGGACAAACTTAACTCAAGAGTGGCTCGATAAGTATGAGTCCATTAAAGATAAGCTGCAGTGCAAAGTCGACCTTGATGAGTACTTTACTAAGAGCAAAGTTGCCAATATGGATGTGGCGATTTTAGATCTTGGACAGGCACACTTTCCTACAGGTCAAATTATTGCCTGCGATCCATTCGTTGAGCTAGAAGATTGCGAGCCATTCATACAGACCATTGCACCTGGTACATATAGCGTGCAGCTTTGTGTCGTGCCACATCAAAAGTATGGTAATCGCTATACCTGCGCAAAGCTCAAGATCTCTGATGCTAAGGCAGTGCGCTACGAAATGGCGATGACGGGCAAAGAGAATCTAAATGAAGAAATAGGCGAGGATGAGTACTTTGGTTTTGGCGTTGATGCAGGTATGGGATGCTTTGCCGACGTCGCTGCTCAAAAGGCTTTCAAGAAAGTTTGGGAGAGCATGCTTGAAGAGGATCCAGATATTGATCCATACAATGATCTCTTTGACGATTTGCTTTGTGAAAACGCCAAGCTCCATCCTGACTATCAGCTAAGTCATGGCGAGTGGCTTAATTACACTGTCCCAAATAGCGAGACCTCCATTGTTATGTTCACATCTGGCTGGGGCGATGGCTATTATCCTGTCTATTTTGCCTATGATGCTCAAGGCAATGTCTGCGCAGTCTACATTCTGTTCATCGACATTGCCAACGAATACAATGACTAAATGTCATACTAGCCATGCGTATAGCTAAGCAGGCTAGTCCTTATTTGCTGACTTTACGCGCTTAGCTTTCTTGGCTTTGCTTGTCGCTTTGCGGTACATGGATCTTAGTGTGCCGCGCTTCGTGAGTTTGCTTGACAGATAGGTTACTTCATAGCTTCCATCACCTTTCACAGCACCAATGGCTCCAACTTGCCTGAGATCATTGCTAAATACAATGCAGTAGCGCACAGGATCAGGGTTCTTATAACTAATGCCATAGCGCTTGTCTACAATTTGTTTAGCACCTGCTGCGAGCTTTTTGAGAACGTTTTCACCTTGGCGAGCAACCTTAAATTCAATGACAGTATCAGAAAGTAATGACTCTTCAGAAGACTTGTACAAGACTAAATCAGCTCGGCCTTGGACATAATGAACCTCACGTCCTACTGCCATTGGTGTACGATCTAGTGCAAGAAAAATGATGAAAGTTAGAACATTTTCGTAGTTATTATGTGCAAACAATTGTTCTGGTGCAGTATTGAGCATGTCATCAAGAAAGTTAGCTAGGGTTTCACCACCTGCATGGAAGATAGCTAAGATCTCATTAGCTGGCATATTAAGGCGGGAAAACTTCTCTGACAAGCTAAATGGATCTGAGTCAATAAATATGCTCTTATCATTCAAAATTGATTTTAGGGTTGCTGCAACCTCGTGATTGGCAAGACCTAGCTTTGCCATATCGCCATCGATTGCTTTTATAGCTAAATATCCAGATTGGAATAAGATCGGGATGGCGTTGTATGTATTTAGAGCATTAATATTGTCGAGTTTGACAGTTAGGCTATCTGTTGGTACTTCCAACAGACGATGGGGCTGCTGATTATTGTCGTCAACATCAATACTAAGGGTTAACGCAGGAACCCAAGCCTTGATGTAATCAATAACACTAGGATCAAGGCTCTTATCTGTTTCAGGAACGTCAGCAAAGAGTTTTTTGAGCAAATCGTTGACTAAAACTTCTGAACATAGCTTGAGGAGCTTGAAAAGGAAGGTTGAATTGGCCCCTGTTTTACTCCAATAGTTGATAAATCCCTTTTCAGGCTTAGTCAAAAACAATGAAACACTAACTGGGTTAAAGATCTTATTGCTGCTAATCGCCTTTGCTGGAGAGGTGCAAAAAAGGTAGCCATCATAAAAATAGCTAAGTTTAGCCATTAGCTCATCATAGCTAAGGTTAAGAGCAGTTTGTGCTTTTACAAGCTCAGGAGCAAAGGAGCGCTCAATCTCCTGTTGAGTGTATCCACAGCAAGTAGCGTAATCGTCATCAAGTGAGATGTTAATAAACTGATTGGCACCAGAGAAAATTGAAGTCTGAGCGTATGAGCTGACGCCGGTAAGAAAGACAAAACGAAAGTTTGTAATATTCTTGATTGTTGAAAATAGAGCCTTGTATTCTTCCTTTATTTCATTAAATACAGCACTATTGTCTAAATTTTCTGCCAGAGGAGCATCGTACTCGTCAATGAGCAATACAACATTATCTGTGCACAATGGGCGCTCTACGTCTTGAAGCTCTGGGTGCTGTGCTAAAAAGCCCTCATCTGATAATTTTTTCACACTAAACTCAATAAGCTGCTTAAAGGCTAGATGTGAATCCAAATCTCGATTGAGCTCTATGCCAAAATAAGAGGTATAGTTACTAAAAAGTTGAAACAATTTATCTTTAAATTCACCATACGAGCAACACTTAATCTCATTGAACGCAAAACGAAAGACAAAGTAGCGCTCTTTATCTGGCCAATGATCATGGCAGTAGAGACCTTCTGTACCTACAGTGCCTTTTGAGAACAGATACTCCAAGGTTAAGACCATGGTGCTCTTGCCCATACGACGAGGTCTGGTTAGCAAGTATGCGCCCTCTGTATTGGCTAGTTCACAGGCAAACTTAGTCTTATCGACATAAACATAACTACCTTTAATCAGTTTTTCAAAAGAGGTTAAAAAACCGTTAGTAATGAGTCTGCGTCCCATAGGCACCCCTGCTTAAAAGACCACCATGACAGAAATCGTCTCTTAATATTATAACGCTTAAGTTCATAATAGGCGCAGCAAAGCGATGCACAGCTGCAGATCTTCAAGTAGATGCAGCCAGTATGAGCTTCAATGGCTCTAGTCCTTATCTGATGACTATTCGCGCTTAGCTTGCTTGGTTTTGTTAGTTTTAAGCGTAGGCTAGATTGTGCTTGTAGCTTTGCGGTACATGGCTCTTAGTGTGCCGCGCTTCGTGAGTTTGCTTGACAGATAGGTTACTTCATAGCTTCCATCACCTTTCACAGCACC
>NZ_KI519511.1:20449-38636 GCF_000482845.1 Anaerobiospirillum succiniciproducens DSM 6400 | reverse complement strand
TGGCAAGCTGTGCATGATCTAGCGCAAGATAAATGAGGTAGCTTAGAAGATTTTCGGACTCATGCGCTGCAAACAATTGTGCTGGTGCAGTATTGAGCAAGTCATCAAGAAAATTAGCTAGGGTTTCATCACCTGCATGGAAGATAGCAAAGATCTCGTTAGCTGGCATATTAAGTCTGGAAAACTTCTCTGACAAGCCAAATGGATCTGATTCAATAAATAAGCTGTCATCTCTCAAAATTGATTTTAGAGATGTGGCTATCTCATGATTGGCAAAGCCTAATAAAGCCTTATCATACTTGATAGCTTTGATGGTTAAATACCCTGCCTGGAATAGGATCGGGATGGCATTATATTTGTTTAGAGTACTACTGATATCAAGTTTGACCTTTAATAGATTTGTTGGGACTTTCAGTAGTCGATGGTTTTGCTCATTATTGTCGTCAACATCAACACTAAGGGCTAGCGCAGGAACCCAGGCCTTGATGTAATCAATAACACTAGGATCAAGGCTCTTATATGTTTCAGGAGCGTCCGCAAAAAGCTTGTCGAGCACATCGCCAATTAGAGCTTCTGAGCATAGATTTAGGAGCTTGAAAATGAAAGTAGAGTTCGCGCCTGTATTGTGCCAGTAGTTGAGAAAACCATCTTCAGGGCTAGTCAAAAACAGTGAAACAGTAACGGGATTGAGGATCTTATTGCTGTTAACCGCTGCAGCCTGAGTTCTGCTGAAAAGATAGCCATCATAAAAATAGCTTAGTTTAGCCATTAACTCCTCATAGCTAAGGTTAAGAGCAGTTTGTGCTTTAGCAAGCTCAGGTGCAAAGTAGTGCTCAATTTCCTTTTGAGTGTATCCACAGCAGGTAGCGTAGTTGTCATCAAGTGAGATGTTAATAAACTGATTGGCACAAGCTGAGATTGAGTTCCAGTTGTATGAGGTGATACCGGTAAGAAAGACAAAACGGAAGTTTGGAATACTCTTGATTGTTGCAAGAAGAACCTCGTATTCTTTCGTGATTTCATCAAATACAGCACTATTGTCTAAATTTTCTGCCAGTGGAGTATCATACTCGTCGATAATCAATACAAGATTATCTCGAGAAAAAGGCCTATCTCCATTAACTAGCTCTGGATGCTGTGATAAAAAAGAATCGTCATTAAGTTTTGCAATAATATTCGTGATTAAGTACTTGAAAATATTAGGCAAAGAGCGATCTTGAGGCAGAGTTAGCCCAAAGTGGTAAGCATAGGTTTTCAATTCGTCAACAACGTGGAAGGCAAAATCACCTCCACTTTTGGGACTAATATTGCACCAGTTCAAATGCATAACAAAATAGCGCTTAGTGACTGGCCAATGATCATGGCAGTAGAGCCCTTCTGTGCCTACAGTGCCTTTTGAGAACAGATACTCTAATGTTAAGCACATAGTGCTCTTGCCCATGCGACGAGGTCGGGTAAGCAAGATAGAGCTGCGGCCTTTGGCTAGTTCACAAGCAAACTTAGTCTTATCAACATAAACATATTTACCTGCAATAAAGTCTTCAAACGAAGTTAAAGTACCATCAGTTATAAATCTTTGATCCATGGTCAACTCCATATTTGACATGAGGGACTAGCAGCTAACTATCATAACTCATAAGCTGATCGAAGGCGCAGCAAAGATCTTCACAGCTGCAGTTTGCACAGCAATGCGAATTGAGCTGCTGGTCATCACTCAAGATAATGGCTGATAATGAGGGGACTTTAGAGTGCGAATTGTTAGAGGTTTGATGCTTTACTAAAGCAAATACATTAAGCCACTATCCTTTGCTCTAAGGCTAGGATATGAGAGTCTTTATAGCACAAGCCTAACATGGCTATGAGGATGTTAGGCTTGCTAGACTTGTTAAGTGAGCTTGATTAGAAGGTATAGCTTAGCTTGAAGTTGATGCGGCTTGAGTCCTTGACATAGTCAATTTGATTGCCGACTACATGGCTAAAATCTAACATGGCATTAACTGAATCGCGGTTGTAGAACAATGAGATACCTGCTGATGCAGCCCTTTGAGCATCATAGTCATGGGTAAAGAGTTTAGCTGCCTCAATATGAGGGGCAATTACTAAGCCTAAAGATGCATCAGGCATATACTGCAGTGACTGGCCTACAATGATGCCGCTATCACCGCATAGATCAGATGCTTGATAGGCCAGTAAACCGTTTTCGCCACCTGCCTGCATAACCTCAGAGCCGTCGAGCATAGTATTAGCAACTTGCACATTGACGTTGGTGACGGTGCTTAAGTTGTCTGCAAGAATAAAGTTAAAGCCAACATTGCCATTGAGCTTGATAAAGTTACCTTCAATGCCGAGATCGTAATCATCATCATTTTCAATGCGACCAGCACTAAGGCGCAGTGATGATGAGACTATGGCGTTACCCACAAAGTTTTTGCTACCGGAGAACTGTACATATGCTGTATTGGAGTGTTTCTTAGTTTTCAGATCAAAGACCGAAAAGTCAGTAGACATCTTGCGGTAGATATAGCCAAATTGCATATTGGCAATGGCATTAGTATCGCGATAGAGAGGCTCTCTAACAAAGGCCTCAAAGGTCAGCTCCTCGTTCTTAGTGCCAAGCTCACGATAAATACCGCCTAAGTCAGCATGTGAGTAGCATAAGGATGCGCCAACTAAGGTTGGATGAGAGCTTACTGGAATGGTATAGCCAATGGAGTAGTCGGCCTGATCTTCATCAGTATGTGAATAAAATAGGTTTAAGCGATCGGCACTAGCAGTAGGATTATTAATCTCAAAGTTACCGCTCATGCGATAGCGACCAGAGCTTAGCGAACCAAAGTTGTCGATGGCGCTAGTAAAGTAGGCGCGATCGGTGCCATTAATGGCCATCAAATCGAGATTGTTAACTACATTATCAGGAGTAACAGCATCAAATTGACCCTGCAGATTAAAGGTGCCTAAGTCATTGAGCATGAGCATTTGCTCATAGAAGTCGTGATAGTTTAGATGCTTGCCTTCATAGTCCTTAAGCGAGCTTAATAAATACTCAATATAGCCATCTCTTACTTGGGAGTTGTTCTCGATATGTACCTTGTTAAGCTCGGTGGCCTTGATACCGATTTTGAAGACTACATTATCAAGATCAATCTCTTGCTGAGGCATATAAGTCTCGCAGTTTAAGTAGCCGAGATCTTGGTAAAAATCCTTAATGTTATTGCCCATATCCTGCAAAAGATCGCTGCTTACCTTGCGGCCAATTAAAGCATCAAGCATGGTCTTGAGCTTAGCCTTAGTAACAGCATCCTCAATCTCAGGAGCCTCAACAATCTCAATACCTGCAAGGGCGATATCACCTGCTGAAGCCATCTTGTTTGGCTGAGCATTGGTATTGTATCTGGTGGTCTTAACTGTTGAGATGAGTGCCTTGGTGACATTGGTACCTGGGATCTTGCTACGCTCAATACCGCCAGGAGGTGCAAAGATGGTAGTTTGTACACGCTGATCGCCTGACACATGAGTTAGTGGTGCGACCTGAGCTTGAGCACTTACGCTAGCATTAGCAAGCTTATCTTGGGCACTAACACTTGCGTGAGTGCCAAGGCGTGATCCTACACTTAATGCAGATGCTTGATTAGCCACTGCAGATAATTGAGCCTTAGTGATGCCGGCGTTAGCAGCTGCTTTGCTATCAGCTGCTTTGCTCTTGCCAAATGGTGGATAGATAACGGTGCTGACGCGATTGCCCTTAACTGTAGTATGAATACCACCATGAGATGCAGCAGCTGCAGCCTGCTTCAGAGCGCTAACAGTATACTCAGGGCTAGCACCTAAGTTTTGAGCATACATACTAGAGCTATCTTTGCTTACTACCTGGCCATTGATGCTAGCCACACTTTCAGACTGTACCGATGGTGCAATCAAGCCATGGTCATCAGTATTGTCAGCGCTAGTCACTACAGTAGCTGCAATGGTTACATCCTCATCACCATGCTTTGTCTCTTGCATAGCAGCACTACTTACAGAAGCGATAGCAACAGTATTGCCCTGAGCCATAGCACCATTAGCAGCACTATCACTAGCATGGGTATTTGTAGCGATGGCAGATGCATATGCTCCATCACGACCCAAGCTATGAGACTTGGCTGCAAAAGCCTGATGCTCTTGCTCAGCTGAGGCTAGAGATTGTCCTTCTGCAGTAGAGTTAGACTCATTAATTGCGCGCACGTTCGAAGCTGCAAGCGCTGTGTGCTGCTCATTAGCTACGCTTGCTGCATTATGGAAATCAGCATCATGGTCTTGAGCATCATTGTTCTGAGCAAAGCTATGAGCCTGGACTGATTGATCTGTACCATGATAGAGCACTGATTTGGCGACGCTATGATCTTGCACTGTTGGGGCGGTGCCATGAGCTTGCTCAACTGGAGCGGCGTTATGTGTCTGCTGGTAATGAGCTGTAGCTTGTGAGACTTGCTCAGCGAGGCTACTTGAGTAGTTAGACAGGCTCTGTGCTGTAGAGGCTGGAATGTAGCTGTTAGAGTGGGATTGAGCTGAAAAGCTAATTAATGAGGCAAAGGTAATAAACTTAAGAGATTGGCTCAGTAAGGTGCGGTTTAGCATTGGTGCGCCTTTTGTTGTAAAGCTGACCTAAGCATGGTCAAGCCATCGTTAAACAATAGCTTTAGATAAGGCATGAGGGGCACTTATCTAAAGCCGACAAAAGCGCGGTCGTAAGATAGCGGCCGTGATCTGATTTGTTGTCGAAGGTAAAGTGCATGCAGTTATGTGAATGAATTAGTTGTAAAAATTAAACTGCGCTGCCCATACCTTGGGTGTAATCAGCAAAACACTTGAGATCTAGGACTAGCCACATAAAAAACATGGCCACGGCCCGACCCCATGAGCAAACTAGAGCAAGTTAAACTCCTTAAGCACACGCTCTGAGAAACAAAACAACACTATGAGCAACTTAATGTCCTCACATCCGCTAGCTAAATGCACAGCTGCTCTCAAATAGCTTGGGATAAAAGGCTAGTTGTTCAAGGTTGCGCCACTAAATAGCCATATGCACTAAGCCGCGCCATCAGTTATCTCATTTGAGCTAGGCGCTAAGTAGCAGGCTATCTAATAGCTAGGTTTAAACTCATATCAACACTGCCTTACACGAGTTACGTCTAAATGTGTAAGTCTTGCTGTGTTGCGACGGTGATAATGTATTACTTCGACAAATCAGCTGTTGAGATTGCGTTCGCAGAATCAATTTTGCACACTAAGTTTTTTTACACTGCACTCAACAAATCCCATAAATAAGCCATTTAAATTTTTAAGATCGATGGCAAATAGAGTATCAATAGCCCTCAAAACCGCCAAAAGTGTGAACTTACGCAAGTTAGATAACACGTCTCTAATGATTAAACCGTGTTATGTATCACAAGTACTTCAAAATCTTAACACGCATAAAAGACGATAAATAAGCCGTTTATAGCCGCTGCCGTGCAAAAATCTCTCATGCGCTTAAAAACTTAACCTAAGCTAGACCGCCGCAAGAGCATCAAAAGTAAGGATAGTAATTATTCGTATGCAGTTGTGACCACCAAAAATTGCACCTCAGCTGCGTTGTCTAACAGCTGTAGTTGAGTGGCTAGCAGAGGTGTTTGAGGCTTCAGAGTTGCAAAAACGTTGAGGTCGGGAGTGTCGGTCTGCGGGGTACTTTCGTAGCTGCTGCTATTAGGCATGAGAACTTCAAGCAGTGGGGTAGGTAGGATTAGTCATTCGATGAGGTTAGTTGCAAAGGGTATTAACTCCGAAGACGAAGTATTGCAACCAGTTTTAAGGAGAGAATTAGTAATTTGCAAGACTGCTTCCACATTCAAGTATTTTCTCGCAAAGTGCCGTCAGTACTGGCTTTATCCTAGTATAATTATCTTACTCAATCATTTTTGGTTATTGGATGGAGCTTGTAATGTCTGAACAGATCCAAGAGTCTCAAAGAGACAGTAACGGCGTGTTTAACGTCGTGGATAATGCCACTGCTTTCAATGAGCTGTTAAAAGCTATTGAAGCAAGCAACTTTTCCCAAAGAGACAAGGGTACTGACTTTGAGAGGCTCTCATTAGACTTCCTCACTAATGAGCCAACCTACAAGGATCAGTTCACTAAGGTTCAGATGTACTCTGACTGGGCCAAAGAGCATAAAGATATTGAGTCTGATGCTAGAGATATCGGCGTAGATTTAGTCGGTACTAATGTCATGACTGACGATGATAAAGAGCAAACTTATACTGCTATTCAGTGTAAGTTTTATGCTGCAGATAGAGTTGTATCTAAGAAAGACATCAACTCATTCATTGCAGCCTCTGGCAAGAGTTACTATTCTAAACGTATGATTATCGCCACCAACAATAAATGGGGGCCTAATGTAATAAAAACGTTTGAAAATCAAAATATTCCAACAACCATCATTACGCGTGAGAAGCTGGCTAACTCATCTATTGATTGGTCTAGCTACCTTAAGAGCCAAGGCAAGGTTGAGGTCATCAAACGTACTTTAAGAGACTATCAAAAAGAAGCGCTCGAGAACGTAATTGAAGGCTTTAAGACCCATGATAGAGGCAAGCTTATCATGGCTTGCGGTACTGGCAAGACCTTCACTTCTTTACGTACTGCTGAGGCACAAGTAGGCCAGCATGGTCTGGTGCTTTTCTTAGTTCCATCTTTATCCCTCCTTAGCCAGACTTTATCTGACTGGAAGCAGCAAGCTATTCATCCAATAACTGCATTTGCTGTTTGTTCAGACTCAAAAATTGGTAAGAGTGACGAGCTCTTAACCGCAAGTGAACTGGCCTATCCAGCCACAACTGATGCCACTAATCTAGCCAAGCAAGTTAACCAGGCACTTGTTAATAGTAAACAGAGCCCTGATGGCGGTATGACTGTGGTATTTAGTACTTATCAGTCAATTGATGTTATTGCTGTTGCTCAAAATGGAGATCAGGCCAAGGGTGCTTGCGTCGAGAACCCAATGCCAGAGTTTGATCTCATCATTTGTGATGAGGCACACCGTACTGCAGGTGCATATGTGCTTAAAAAAGCATCCAATACTAACGGTACCAATGCTCCAGATTCTGAGAAATCTAACAATCCTGGAAAAAATAGAACAGCATCAATCAAGGTTATTGATGATGAAGAGGCTGCCTTTACACGTATCCACAATAATGATTATGTGAAAGGTAAAAAGCGTCTTTACATGACAGCCACTCCAAAGGTCTATGGTATTGCAGCTCGAGAGCAAGAGAACAACAAAGAAGCTGTTCTTTACTCCATGGATGATGTATATGTCTTTGGTCCAGTATTCCACACTATGAACTTTGAAAAGGCAGTAAAGATGGGCTGCCTTGTAGATTACAAAGTAATTATCTTAGTGGGCGATGCCAATACATTCCGCACTGCAGAAGATGCTGATGAGTTCTCTGATAACCATGCCTCGCGTGCTGTTGGAGCTTGGAAAGCGCTTAACAAATACGGTATCAGTGATGAACTTGGCGATGATGTAGCCCATATGCGTAGAGCGGTTGGATTTGCGCAACAAATTAATCACGATGCAAAGCGTAAAAAGACATCTTCAAAAGACTTTGCTGAGCAGTTCCAAAAAGTTGTTACTGATTATCGCAAATATGTTTTGTCTCGCTCAGCTAAGTTTAAGAATTTAACTGACGAGCAAGTGCAGTCTTTGCAAGATGACAATGCTTATAATGAATACTGCTTTGTTAGAGACCATGATTTATATTGCTCAACTAAGCATATCGATGGCTCTATGGACGCACTTACAAAAGCTGAATTGCTCAGTTGGCTGCGCGAAGAACCTCAGGATAATGAATGTAAACTCCTCTTTAACGTGCGCTGTTTAAGTGAGGGTGTAGACGTACCTTCATTAGATGCCGTTATCTTCCTTGCTCCACGTAAGAGTCAAGTAGATGTTGTACAGACAGTAGGCCGTGTTATGCGTATTGCCCCGGGCAAGAAGCGTGGCTATGTGATTATTCCTATTGTTGCTGACGACATTGAGAATCCTGAAAAGACCTTAGATCGCTCAGAAGAATTTAAGGTAGTATGGCAAGTACTTAATGCTCTTAAATCTATCAATCCAAGTCATGAACTTGTTGACGGTCGTCTCGATAGAATTGATGACAGAATCGAAGTTATTAGCGTCGTAAATGGAAAGATTAATAAGAGCTCATCTGGCGGTGGCGGTGGCGGTGGCGGCGGTGCCGGCGGAGAAGGTCAAGGAACCCTATTAGATGATTTAGACCAAGATGTAATAAGAGTTGAGCAAGCTATTAAGTCTGCTATTATCAAAAAGCTAGGTAATAAGAAAAATTGGGAAGACTGGGCTAAGGATGTTGCTTTAATCTGCTCTAATCAAGCAAAGAACATCAAGCGCGTACTTGAGGACACTGAACATCCTGAAGCAAAGAAGCACTTCGATGATTTCAAAAATCAGATGTCTGCAGCTATCAATGGTCATATCACTAAGGATGGCATAGCTGATGATGAGACCGCTACCTTAAGTGATGACGAGTTTATCGATATGCTGGCTCAGCATATTGTGATTAAGCCTGTTCTTGATGAGCTGTTTAAAGAGCATCCATTTACTGAGAAGAATGCTATTGCATCTTCACTTACTCAGATGCTTCAGACTCTGCAGAGCTCAGGTATGCAGGTCGCTACTAATGACTTGAAAAACTTCTACGAAAGCGTGGGCTATCGTATGAAGAACGTTAAGTCTTTAGCTGATCGTCAGGCTGTGATCGTTGATCTTTTTGACCGCTTCTTTAAGGTGGCATTCCCTAAGCAGCAAGAAAAGCTTGGTATTGTCTATACTCCAATTGAAGTGGTTGATTTCATTAACCATTCAGTTAACGATATCCTCAAAAAGGAGTTCAATACCAGCTTAGGCGATCAGGGTGTGCATATTCTTGATCCATTCACTGGTACTGGTACTTTCATAACCCGCATGATGTTAGATGAGACCATCATCCCTCGTGCATCATTGCCATATAAGTACCGTAATGAGCTGCATGCATTTGAGTTAGTGCCGCTGTCATACTACGTTGCGTCCATTAATATCGAATCTGTATATGACGAACTCAAGCCAAACAGTGATGAGGAGTACGAGGCTAATAACGTCACCGTACTCACAGATACCTTTGCTACTCATGATGCTGATGTGCTGCCGTTGATGACTTCCAACATTCAGCGTAATGCTTCATTACGTCAAAAGGTGGATAAGCTGCCATTGAGAGTTATCATTGGTAATCCGCCATACTCAGCTGGACAGTCCAGCGGTAATGACAATAACCAAAATGAGCATTACCCAGAGCTCGAAAGCCGTTTAGAAGAAACCTACGTTCAACGAGCAGGAAAAATTACTCTCAAGAACAGTCTGTATGATTCTTACGTCAAGGCATTTAGATGGGCCTCAGACAAGATTGGTGAAAGTGGTATAGTTGCTTTTGTATCTAATGCTGGCTGGCTTGATTCTGCGGCAGCAAACGGCATGCGTAAGTGCTTTGCAGACGAGTTCAACTCAATCTATGTTTACCACCTGAAAGGCAATGCAAGAACCTCAGGTGAGCAGCGTCGAAAAGAGAAGGACAATGTCTTCGGAGTTGGAACAAGAACTCCTATTGCCATTACTGTCTTAGTAAAGAATCCGGCCTCATCAGAGCATGGCGTGATTAGATTTGGTTGTGTTGACGACTATCTGACTCGTGAGCAAAAGCTTGCTCAGCTTGAGCAGATGCATAGCATCTCAGGCGTTTCATTTACCGAAATTAAGCCAGATGAGCATGGAGATTGGCTAAATCTTAGACGAGATGACTTCACTAAGTTTTTGCCAGTTAAGGCAGATGTTAATGATAGTAATTGCATCTTTAATTTAATATCAAATGGAATTAAAACTAATAGAGATGCGTGGTCCTTTAATTCAAGTAAACGAACAATTGAAGATAGTTTTACTCGTTGTATTTCGTTCTATAACTATCAGGTTGAAGAGGCAATTCGTTTGGGTGACAAGTTTGAGATTAACTTTGATCCTACTAAGATGAAATGGGATAGGCCTCAGAAAGCTCATGTTTTGAAGTTCAAGAAATATTCTGAGTGCAATCCTGATTTTATAGTTACATCTGTATACAGACCTTTTGTTAAGCAGTATCTATATAATGACGGTGCATGGATTAACTGTACTTATCAGATGCCAAAGCTATTCCCTTATAACGGAGCAGAGAATCTGACAATTGGTATTTGCGGTGTCGGATCAAAAGAGTTTAGCTGTTTAATCAGTGACTGTATATCTGATGTTCAGACCAACTTTAACGGACAATGCCTCCCACGCTACGTTTATACTCAAGCTCAGAAGGGTGGTGTAATTGGGGAGTTTGCATCGTCCCAGGCGGATGAGTATGGCTATGTTCGTGAGGATGCAATTAATCCTGAGGCTGTTGAGCATTTTAGAGCCGCCTATGGCGCTTACGGTGCGTCAATTGACGCTGATGCAGTCTTCTACTACATATATGGTTTACTGCACTCAATGGATTATCGGGATACTTATGCAAACAATTTAGGAAAGGAACTACCTAGAATACCTAGAGTTGAGACTTATGCTGACTTTAAGGCTTTTGAACAAGCTGGTCGTAAGTTAGCTGAACTTCACGTCAATTACGAAAGTGTAACTCCATACAATGGATGCACTATCGAAAAGGCTGATAACGTTCACTACCGTGTAGAGAAGCTTGCTTACGGCAAAATCAAGGGCAAGACTGGTAATGCGGCCAAGGATAAGACATGCATCGTATACAATGAAACTCTGACCATCAAGAACATCCCGCTTGAGGTGCAAGAGTACATTGTAAATAAGAAGTCTGGTCTCGACTGGATCGTAGAGCGTTGCTGCGTAAAGCAGGATAAAGAGACAGGCATCGTTAATGACTACAACGATTACGCTACAGAGGTTGGAGATGAGAAGTACATCTTTAACTTAATCTTACGCGTGATTACAGTAAGTCTTGAGACAGTAAAGATCGTCAATTCTTTACCAAAGCTCAATATCCATCCACTAGATAAATAGTCGTAGTGATATTGAACACAGGGCCATGCTTAACAAGTTACGGCTCATTTAAAAAGGCAGCTGTTAGGCTGCCTTTTGTGTAAGTAGGCCGGCCATTTTCCTAGGTCAAAGTTAACCTTGTCTCAAATACTTCAAAAGGCTGTTTGGCATTGAGATGTTGAAGAGATCATAGTCAGCTCATAGGCATAGCCATGAGAAAAAGTAACAGCTGCAAGAGGCTTGCATAGTCCTTAGCGTACAATGCCTGCTTAGTTTCATAACTTGCAGGGAGCAAAGGTTGGTATGGCGTTCACTGGATTAGAACAAAGCTTGGTTGGTGGTGTTGATGAGCGTGCTTGCTCATTAGATGAAAATGCACCTTTAGCAACTGTAGATGCTGCTGATGAAGAGATGACTGAACAAGAGGCATCCTTAATCTCAAGCATCTTAGTCATTGGCAATGGCTGTCGTCTTTGTCATGAGTTGTATCGTGAGACACTGCAGGCTACTTCGATGTTAGGCATTGCTTGCTATGTTAAGCATGTAACTGACGTACAGGAAGCTAAGCAATACAACATTACCCGCAATCCAGTCTTAATGGTAAATGGAGTAGTCTTATGTGCTGCATTACGTCTACGTTCTAATGACATTGCCAAACTGATTACAGCCTTCGTAAAGCATGGCAAGACCATGTGCTAACTGATGGCGGCTGTATATTACAAGAGCTATTTGCTGATACAGTGTACTTGCTAGTTGAGGGTAGGTGTCTATGCATCAACTAGACTGCAGTGCGGATGGCAGTGAATTAGGATACGGGCATGTAGAGCTTCATAGAATCTATGAGGAGCGGGCGCTGTTAGCATGATTGTGCGTGGCTATTGCACTTTTACTCGTCGTCAAAGAGCGGTGCAGTTGGGTAATTACGCTATCAATATGCTAAGCTAGCAAACTCTCATAGCAACTTGGTCAAAGGATATAGTCATGCACAGTACTGATGATAAGCAAGCACAAGCTTCAGCTCCTGAATTAGACGCACAGAGCGTTAAAGACGAAGCAGCATCTCAGAGCGCTGTGAATGAGCAAGTATCTGAAGCCGGTAATGATGAAGATCAATTCTACTCAATCCTTAGCAAGCTCAAGGAAGCAGTGGATGCTGATCGCGACACTTTAGAGGCAGCTCTGGGTAAGCAAAGCAACGCTGCAGCCGCTGCAGCTAAAACTGGTGAGGCTGCTGATAATGAGGCTTCAGGAGCCAAGGCAAGCGACAAGAGTGTTGAGACTAATGATGCACAGGCAGCAAGTAGTGGAGATGCTAAAGCATCAGATAGTGAAGCATCATCAAAGTCTGCTCATGTAAGCACTGGGCCACTAGCAGCTGCAGCTCATGCTGATAGTGAGAGCGCTGAGCATAGTTCAGAGGACATGGAGAAGCTTAAGAGCAAGCTTAAGCACTTACATCGCTATCATACTGCTCAGCAGAAGGCTATTCGTGAGCATATTGAAGAACACTTTGGCAAAATCTATCTGCAAGTTGAGGATGTGAAGGATGATGGTTTACGCATCGATATCGACATCATCAAGGCAGAGCCAGAGCATGGTGTAGAGCATACCATTCTTGTGACCAAGGGTATGGGCGCATACCGTATGCGTCTACCTGAGGAGTTGCTGCAGTATCGTAATCTTGATGAAGTAGAGACAGAAACCAAATCTAGCGATGTAGAGAATGCAGAGGCTGCTACTCGCCACTATGAGCGTTGTGAGCTGTATATGGAACTGCCAGCATCAATGGATATTGAGTCAGAAAAAGATGAGGACAGCTGGCCAATCTCTATGCTCAATGCCTTAGCAAGACTACCGTATATCTACAATGCTTGGATTGGTCCAGGTCATATCTTTACCTTCAATGACTATCAAGCACCATGTACCAAGTTCCAAGGCGCAATGTTATTGCCATTAGCTCCGCATGAGTCAGTTGATGAAGAGGCTGGTAAGCGTGCTTTACTGTGTGAGCTGCCTGGTGATTCAGGTAAGGTCAACTTCTATCGTGTAGTGCCACTCTTTGAAGAAGAACTGCAGTATATTGAAGAGCACTCAGCTAAGACACTCATGCGCTGCATGGACAAGAGCGCATTTATTGCAGATGCTAACCGTCCATTAACCAAGCTTAGAAAGGTTAAGCCAAAGGTAAAGAATGCCGCTGATGCTTAAGTATTAGTGAGCATGAGAGGCGTTGCTACAGCTAAGCAGCATGGCCAGTACGCTGGCATAAGTAAAGCGAAAAGCATGTTGTCTCAGAGTAGGGTCTCACAGAAGCTCGGGGCACTTGTTTAAGATCCTTAGCTTAGAATGTCTTAAGGCGTATAAGCGTGTTGTGGCGATGATATAGACTGGTGCCGGTCGCGAGTTTATATGCTGAGCTAACGTCAGCGTACGAGCTTATGTGATCCCTGGTCATGGCGTGTTTATAACAAGAGGCAAGAGTTGAATTCGGCAGCTTAAAGCTGCTGGTGCTTTTGTAATTCAAATTGTTACCATGCTTCAAGTTTTCGCTAAGCTAGTTATATGTCATGCATCATAAGCGCATAAGTACGGTGTTTATTGAGTATTAGTATATAAATTATACTGGGGGGGCATGAAGTTTTGATGACACGGTCTAAACTCCCAGTATCGTCTCTATCTTGATACAGTGTTTAAGATAGCGTCTGCATCACTTAGCAGAAGGCTACTACATAGCTTCGTTTAGACTGACTTAGTAATCCCGTATAGCCAGCTATGTTGAGGAAAAACTCTCAAAGTATAAGCTGCGCGTCTATATCCATATAGCACCACCCTCATCTACTACCACGATATTAAAGCGCAAATAGCATCAATGGCTATTATGGCGCAGCATTCGTGCACTTGATTGTATGAGCTTAGGTTGGCAGGTATTACAAGTATTTATCTTAAAGTTACGTATAGTCTAGGCAGGCTAGAGTTTTAAAGCTTCAATTTGCACTTCATACATAAACTACAGATAGAGCTGATATACTGACAATCAATTAAAGATTGCAATATTTAGCTGCTACCAGGCTTTGCTATCACGAGAGATAGCAAAAAGAATCTTTATGCACGACAAGCATTAGGTAGCAGTCATCACTTCTTAGACAATCTATATTTCATTTCAAGAATGAAGCAAACAAACAATGCCATCAAGTTCCTGATGGCTCAATACCGCGCAATTTTCAAGAACGCTAACATCGCCATGGTTGCAGCTATCGCTGCTGCCGCTTTAGCAGCTGGTCAAGCTCAGGCAGGTACAATTGATAGCTGGGCCAAATTAGAAACTGTTACTGAAGCCGATACAGTCACTATTAGTGGAAGCGGTTCTGTTGCCCCGAACGATAAAGTTTTTAATATCACATTAACTCAAGCAGGTAATGTAATTAAGACTACTGATACAAGTGATGCGGCAATATTCTCTGCTAAAAGCGGCTCTATAACTGTAAAGGGTAACGGTGCTGTTTTAGATATTGGTTCAACTTCAGCTAGTGGCGCTACTGTAACTTTAGGTGCGTTTGCAGCTAAGGAAGGCACAGTGAATATCACTGGCAGCGGTGATACTACTTCAACTTTATCAGCTGGTACCATTACTTTAGGTGGCGAGTCCGGCAAAACTGCAGTTATTGATATTAAGGCTAAGGGCGTCTTAGGTGTTGCTGAAGCTACTGACAATACTGTAGCAACCACTACTTTTGATATCCTTGAAGGCGGCGAATTAAAGTTCTCAGCAGCAGGTGGTAAAGTAGGCGCAGCAGGTGAAGGCGTGAACCTGAACGGCGGTAAGATTACTGTAGACGCTGCAGCAACTGATGCCGAGATGGACTCATCATTAAAAGTAACTGCTGGCACAGTGACATTAGCCGATGCTGCAGGTTTAACTGTTAACAAGGGCCTAACTGTTTCGGGCGGTAAGGTTGCTGTAGGCTCTAGCGCTGCTGCAACCTTAACTGTTAAGGGTAATGCCTCTTTTAGCGGTGCTGATGCACTTAAGATTGGTAACGCTGCGGGTAAGTTAGTAGTTAACAATGGCGACGTAACTTTTGGTGAAGGTTCTATTGCTAAGGATAATGCGGGTATTGTTGAAGTAACTGGTATTGCAGAAAACGCTACCAAGACCATTACTGTGCAGCAAGGTGACTGGGCAAACCTGATTAAGGGCAAGATTTCAGGTAGTGGTACTAATGCCGACTCTTCAGTCTTAAAGATTGATGTTCAGAGCACTACAGATGGTAAAGAATTAGATCTTGCCAATATTATTTCACCTGCATCAGGTACTTTTGCAAATCTTGACGGCGGCGCAAAGATTGAACTTACTAATGCCAAGGCATTAATTGCAGCTGATCATGTTAAGTTTGAACAAGGTACTAAGTATGCAGCTGGTAGCGGTATTCTCGATGCCGGAACTCTTACTGTAGGTAAGAATGGTGCATTTAGTATTGATGGTGGTGTGGTAAATGTTGGCAATAGCTTAACTGTTACCGAAGCATCATCAAATGCAAATTTAAGCATCACAAAGACTGGTGTTCTTAACCTCTCAGCAAAGGGACAGTCAGGTTCTCTTTCTGCAAAAGCTGTAACTGTTGATGCTGCCAATAATGGCGATAAGGCTTTAAATATTAAGGGTACTTGGGATACTGCAGCAAACATCACTGTTACCAAGGGCGTAGTTAGTCTGAATGACGCTACTCTTAATTTAACAGGTACATTTGAAGCTAAAACTGCAACAGGTTCTGTTGTGGCTGATAACTCAACTATCAACACTGTTGGTAAAGGCGAGTTTGCTTTATCTGGCAATACCTTAACACTCCAGAACAATGCAAGACTTAAGCTTGATAAGCTTGATTTACTCAAGGATAAATCTGGCAAGTTAGTTCTTGATGAATCAAAGTTTGCTCAGGACTCAGTAATCGGTGGTGGCAACACTACAATTGCGCTCATGGATGGCAATAACAAATTATCCATGAAAGTTGAGGACTTCGAGGCATTAAAAACAGCCTTTGGCACTAAGTTTACTGGTCTGTTTGAGGTAGAGTTAAGCGATATCCTTGAAGGTGATTCAAAGCCTGCTGAAGGTATGAGCCTTGACAAGGTTGTTTCTAATGCATCTACTAATGCATATAACAACACTGGTGTAACAGTTGAAAATGGCGCAACTCCAGTTAAGGTTTCTGCCTCAGTTGGTAATGTACACGTAAAGACTGGTCATGACTTAACATTAGATGCTGGCGGTGCTTTAACTCTTAATAAGGCAAATGCCAATGACCAGTTCGTCTCTAAGAAGTCTGGCGATGGCACCACCTTATCAAATGTTACTTTCAAGTCAGAAGATAACGCTCTTGTATTAGGTGGTACTGGCGCAATCGGCGCTATTAAGACTGATTCTGGTGCTAAGGGTAGTTTGACTATTGGTTCAAATACAGCTTCCGGCACTGTAACTGTTAAGGGTGACGTAGGTGCTTCAGCTTCCGAAATCAAGACAGTTACTGTCCAGAAGGACAACAATCTTGTTGTTAATGGCTCTGTTTACACTGAGGCTTTAGGCGTTGGTGAAAAGGGTTCTATCAATGTAGGTACCAGTGGCGATATCACAACTAAATCAGCCAAGATCTCTGGTGACGTAACAGCTAACACCCTTACTATTTCTGGTGCAGGTAGCTCAACTGCTCCTCAAGCTAACTACTTCAATGGCAACTCTACTATTGATGTAAGCAAGCTTGTTCTTGGTGCTAACAATACCTTAGATATCGGTAAGGATAAGGTTGGTGAGGACGCTGGCTCATTTGCTCATGTATACGCAGATACTTTCGTATTTGAGGCCGGTTCTTCATTATTTGTAGATCCAGAGTATGGCGGCCCAGCTTCACTCTTAGCTGTTCAAAACATCACTAATGACGCATCAAAAACTGATGTTCAGACATTAGGTGGTAAGGCCTACATTGGCAAGAACGCAGCAATGGGTATTGGCTTTACCGATGCCGAGTTTGGCGATCTGATGGCCGATTACCTCACTGTAAATGGCGGCTTCAACGAGAATGGCGATGTAAAGAACGCATTAGCTCTTAATGCCCCAATTACTATCAAAGATAATAACGGTATTGTAATTAATTCTGAAGCTGACCGCACTGCTCTTAATGGTGCATTTAAGGGCAATCAGGTTACTATGGAAGGTAAGTCTGCCTTAATTCTGACCGATAAGGCTTTCGGTGAAAAGAAGGATAAAGCAGCTATTACTTTCGAATCTACTTCTTCAGGCTCGATTGCCGTAACAGGTACAGATTCAAAAGTTGTTTTAGTTGGTGACTTTGATGAGAGCGATACTGCTCTGAAGTTAGCAGTTTATAACGGTCAAACTGCAGCAACAGGTATGGATAACTTAGTTGTTGAGTACGCTGGTGGCTTACTGAAAGGCGTGTATAAAAACGGTACATTTGCACTTCAGTTCCAGCCGGACCAAGCTGATGCAATTTACGATGGTATCTCCCGTCCTGTAGCTGACGCTATCGTTGGTAAGCTCCGTGGTCAGTTCAAGGACAAGAATGCTGCTGGTTACGGCTTACTGACTAACCTGATTGCTGCTGAAAACTATAAGGCTGTTGACGCTGCTGCACACGCTGCAACCTATGCTGGTGCTCAGCAGGCTGCTGTTGCTGCAGTAACCACCATGGCTGATGCTATGTTTGGTCGTGTTGGCGCTGTTGGTGTTGAAGCTGCCTCAATTTCTGCAACCGGTTCACAGGCTAACGGTGGCGTATGGTTAACCCCAATGTACAAGTCCGTTGACTCCGACGGTTTCAATGCTGAGGGTGCTTCCTACGGTGCTGACGTTGATCTCTCTGGTGTAGCATTTGGTACTGATACTGTAAACGGCAACATGCGTTTTGGTGCTGTATTCAACATCGGTTCTGGTGACGCAGAGGGCAAGGGCAACGGTAACGGCTTAAAGGACGAGTTCGACTACTACGGCTTTGGTATCTACTCAGCAATGGGCTTTGGTAACTTTGCTTTAGTTGGCGACGCTTCTATGACCGTAATCTCTCACGAGGTTGAGGG
>NZ_KI519511.1:15327-19359 GCF_000482845.1 Anaerobiospirillum succiniciproducens DSM 6400 | reverse complement strand
AACAAAGCACATGATGTCTTCCGCTCAAGGAAATGCAGTCTAACCTCCAAATCGCAAACAAATCAAATCAAAAAGCTTACATAGAATGAAGCAAACCAATAACGCCATTAAGTTCTTAATGGCCCAATACCGCGCTATCTTCAAGCACGCTAATATCGCCATGGTAACTGCTATGGCTGCAGCTGCCTTAGCTGCAGGTCAGGCCCAGGCTGCTACAGATCAGACCCTTGATAATCAAGTTTTCAAAGATGACGCTGCATTGAATGTAACCATCACTGGTGCAGCTACCGCAGATACTGATAAGAAAGAATACAAGAAGTTCACTATCACTGGTGATGAGGGTGAAAATGGCTTCACCAATACTCAAGAAAACGTCTTAACTGTAACTGGCGGTAAAGATGCAGATCAGTCCTCATCATCATTTGAGGGCAAAACTGACAACAAACTTGGTGTAATTAACCTTGTAAATACTACGTTAAAGATTGAGGGATCGGCAGACGCTGTTGCAGATACTAAAGTTGCTGTAGGCGGTTCAGATAAGTCAGTAGCTCTTACTCTCAAAGAGGTAAGCGTTAAAAAAGGCACGCTGCAGGTTGGCAAAGATGGCGGCGCTCAAGTAGCATCCTCGCTGACTGCTAATAAAATTACTATTGGTGGCGATGGCCCTGCTGAACTTAATGCAAAGAAGGCTGCAGTTATAACTGGTACTAAGTCTATTGAAGTTAAGAAGGGCGGCACTGTTGGTTTAGGAGTTGAGGCTCAGCTTTCTGGTGCAAGTCTGACTGTAACTGACGGCGCATTAAAGCTTGGCGACAAATCAAAGGTTATCAATTCTGCTATCAATGTATCTGGCGGTACAGTTACTTTGAGCGGCAAAGATAATGACAATAAATCAGAGCTGGGCAATTCAAGCTCAAATATTAAAATTACCGGCGGTGAAGTAAAGGTAGATGATGGTAAGCATGGTGTTATTACAGCTTCATCATTTACTTTATCTGACAAGGCAAAGCTGACAAACTCAGGTTCCCTAGCTATTAATACAACAGGTACTATTGAGCTTTCTGGCGGCACTATCGATAATGCTGATCAAAAGTCTTTAACTTTTGGCAACGTTACAAATATTAAGTCTGGCTCTACTGTAACTAATAGCGGTACCTTAGTCTTTGCAAAGGGTGGCTCTATCGATGACAATGCTACTTTCAAAAACACTGCAAACTCTGGTAATACTAAGGTTCATATTGGCACTGGCACTTTATCCGTAAGTTCAAAAGCTCTTAAGGACAAGCTCTTAACTGGCGATGAAGTTTCAACTACCAATGACGCAAAAGCTATCATTCAGCTTACTGATAGCGGCGATGCTGCCTTAAATCTTGGCGATGCTACTATCATTGGCGCAGCTAACGGTATTGTAAACGCAAAGTTTAAGAAACAGGGCACTAATGGAACCCTCACTATTCAGGGCAATAACGCTGAGTACAAGGGCAATGATGTTATTACTGGTCAGGATGGCGTAAACCTTTCTTTCAAGAACTTTACCGTAGGTAAGGGCAACACTGATAATGTAACTTTAAAGAGCGGCTCTATCACTGTTTCCGAGTCTTTAAAGGTTCCTGAGGGCAAGGGTTTAATTCTTGATAGTGGCAACGCTCTTGTCTTAGACGGCACCACTGCTAGCGGCAGCATTGTAGCTAAGAGTGTTACTGTTGGCTCAGGTAAGGCAGAAGCAAACTTAAACGTTGATAAAGGCACTTGGACTCTCCCTGCACTGACCATCACAAACGGTGCAGCAACTGTTGAGAAAGATGCACAGCTTAAGGTAAATGGCGCATTAAAAGCCACTACTGAAGGCGCATTAGTTGTCAAGGGCGGCTTGGTAAGCACTGAGGGCGCTGATGGCAAGCTGGTTCTCAAGGGTGCAGCTGCAAAGACTGTTCAGATGAGCAATGGTGCAACGCTGATTGTTGATGCTGATGAAGTTCTCAACGGCAAGACTATTCATACTGATTTTGCTGCAAACTCCATCTCAGGTGATGGCAGCTCTATCATCGAGGTCAAGGGCGGTGAGAAGTTAAGCAGGAAAGAGTTCGAGACTTTCTACACTGCAACTGGCTTCAAAGGCATCTTTAAGATGGACGTCGATACCGGTGTTACAGCTGGTAAGGGCGAAATTGAGCTTAAGGATATTGTTGTAGGTCTTCAGACCAATGACTTTGTAGAAAAGACCCTTGTTCTTTCAAAAAATGAGTCCGTCTCTGGCGGCTATTCATTAGGCGATATTAAGATTAAGGCAGCTAAAGCTGTCGAAGTAAAGGCAGGTGGTAGCTTAATTCTTAATAGCG
Source organism: Anaerobiospirillum succiniciproducens DSM 6400 (assembly GCF_000482845.1). Taxonomy (GTDB): domain Bacteria; phylum Pseudomonadota; class Gammaproteobacteria; order Enterobacterales; family Succinivibrionaceae; genus Anaerobiospirillum; species Anaerobiospirillum succiniciproducens. The sequence continues at coordinate 17,020 of NZ_KI519511.1, read as the reverse complement.
CAAATGCTACAACTGGCAACTTTGTAACCATGCAGAATGCTGAGGGCAAGGATGTTACTGGTGATGTTTCTTTCGCTGATGCTAAGAATTCATTAAGCTTAATCGGCACTGGTAACATTGGTTCAGTGACAACTGCAAATGCCACTTCAAAGGGCAAGGTTGTTATCGGCATGTCTGATGAGCAGAACACAAAGGCTGGCGCTGTTACAGTTGTCTCAGGTTCTAACTTAGGTGATAACACTAACCGTTTAGGCTCTGTTGTTCTTAACAAGAACTCATCCTTAGATGTTAAATCAGGTAGCGTATTTGCTGATAACTTCAACATGCTGCCAGGCACTAGTGTAGACGTAAACGGTGATATCACCACCAATACTCTGACTGTTTCTGGTAAGTCTCTGAAGGCCAATACCTTAACAATTGATGGTGCCGCAGGTACTGATGGTAATCACATCAATGGTGGCGCAAATGTTGAGGTTTCAAAGTTAGTTTTAGCTGAAGATCATAAGCTTGCAATTGGTGAGGCAGGCACTGACGAGACTAATGTAGGCTCTTCTGCTCAAATCTATACTGATACCTTAGTTCTTAAGGAGGGTGCTAGCTTATTCTTAGATCCTGCATATGGCCAAGCAGCATCTTTATTAGTTGCTCAAGATTACGCCAACGACATTACTACTGGTCCAAATGTTGATGAGCTCAAGGGCAAGATTGTTATTGGTCAGAACTCAGCTCTTGGTCTTGGCTTTACTAAGACCGAGTTCAGCGAGGTCATGGCTGACTACTTAACTGTAAATGGTGGCTTTGACAAGAAGAGCTCTGTTAAGAACGCTCTTGTTCTCAACAAGCCTCTTAAGATCGCAGATACATACGGCATTCTCGTTGATTATGAGCAAGTTGACCCAAAGAAGGCTTCTGCTGGTACTAATGAAGTAAAGATTGCTAATGGCTCTGCGCTGATTCTGACTGACAAGGCTTTTGGTGCAAACAAGGATCAGGCAGCCATCCAGTTCAAGGCCGCTACTGGCACTCTGGCTGGTGATGCAAATTCAGGCTCTAAGGTTATCTTACTAGGTGACTTCGATGCATCAGACACCAATCTTATGTTAGCAAGTCAAGGCGGTGGTTCTTCTTCTGCAGCAGTAACCGGCAAAATCAATGTTGAGGCTGCTGGTGGCTTACTTCATGCCACCATTGACGATGGCAATATCTCCACTTTCGCTTTAACTATAAATGACGAAAAGAAAGCATTAGCTTACGACGGTGTTTCTAAGCCAATCGGTGATCTCATTATCGATAAGGTAAGCGGCAAGCTGACCAAGGGTTCAACTGGTTATGGCTTATTGTCTGACCTGATTGCTGCTGGTAACTACAAGGCTGTTGACGCTGCTGCTCATGCTGCAACCTATGCTGGTGCTCAGCAGGCTGCTGTTGCTGCAGTAACCACCATGGCTGATGCAATGTTTGGTCGTGTTGGTGCTGTTGGTGTTGAGGCTGCCTCTATCTCCGCTACCGGTTCACAGGCTAACGGCGGTGTATGGTTAACCCCAATGTACAAGTCCGTTGACTCCGACGGCTTCAATGCTGAGGGTGCTTCCTACGGTGCTGACGTTGACCTCTCTGGCGTAGCATTCGGTACTGATACTGTAAACGGCAACATGCGTTTTGGTGCTGTATTCAACATCGGTTCTGGTGATGC
>NZ_KI519511.1:0-14162 GCF_000482845.1 Anaerobiospirillum succiniciproducens DSM 6400 | reverse complement strand
AACAAAGCACATGATGTCTTCCGCTCAAGGAAATGCAGTCTAGCCTCCAAATCGCAAACAAATCAAATCAAAAAGCTTACATAGAATGAAGCAAACCAATAACGCCATTAAGTTCTTAATGGCTCAATACCGCGCAATTTTCAAGAACGCAAACATCGCTATGGTAGCGGCTATGGCAGCTGCAGCTTTAGCAGCAGGTCAAGCTCAGGCTGCACCTTTAGCTAATGCAAACATAGGTTCAGTTGCTGCAAATACAGAAATTAAAATTACTGGTCTGAGTACTGACGACGGACAGACTGATAACAAGTGGCAAAGTTTAACCTTAGAAAATGGTGCTAAGCTTGGACAAAATGTAACAGGTGTTACTTTCATTGTACAGAGCGGAGCAGCTGCATCAAATACTCTTAAGGGCTCAGTAGATTTATCCGGAGCTACCTTAAAGTTAGAGTCTACAGGTGATAATGCACAAGGTATTACTATTGGTGAGGCGGACACCGCAGGTACAGCTACTTTTGACAGTGTGCTCATTAAGAAAGGTAAAATTGAGTTAACAGCTGCAGATGCTCCTGCCAAGGCAAAGAATAGCCTTATTTCAAAAGGTGATATCACTATTGGTGATTCAGCAGCTTCAGCAGGTGATGCTGTTTTAAAGGTATTAAAGGGTGCTAGTGCTACTGCTACTGGCGATGTAACCATTGCTAAAGGCGCTGCTGTAACTGTTGGTGTAGGTGCAACTTTAAAGGGCCAAAACATCAACGTCGGCACTGAAGATATCGCATTTACCATCAATGGTGCTGCTGATGGAGCAGCAACTATTGAAGCAGCTAAAGAGCTTAATGTATCTGGTGGCGTGTTTACTCTTGGCAACGCTAATAAGGGTGTTTTAAAGGCTGCTACCATTAATTTTGGTAAGGCAACAGTAACTAATACCTCTGGCGATTTTGCATTTGAAGCAGACCAAGTGAAGATTACAGATGGTACCTTTACTAATACCTCTGGTTCAATCACCTTTGGTAAGGAAAGCTCAACCGTAGCTATTACTGGCGGCGATATTACCAACGCTAAGAAGGCAACCAACCAGGTTATCTTCGCAGGTAGCCAAAATACCGTTGGCGGCACTGCCTCTATCTCTAACTCAGGTGCATTAACCATCAAGGGCAATACAAAATTTGAACTGGCAGCCGATAAAGTCACTTCAGATGCTGATGGTAAGCTGGTTATCGAGGATGCTACTGCTACCATGAGCGCTGAACTGCTCAAGACGTTCTTAACTGGCTCTATTGAGGGTGTAAGCGGAAAGACCGCAACCATCGAGTTAACAGATACGACAGTTGATCTGGGGTCTACTTCAGGTATTAAGCTTCTTAAAGATGCTGGTACAGTAGATGCTGCTAAATACAACGCTAACGGCGGCGACATCGAGATCAAAGGCGTTTCAGGTGCTACTGCATCTTTTACTAAGCACGCAGATGTAAACGGCAAAGCTACCATCAACTTTGAGAGTCTCGAGCTTGGTAAAGACGGTGCCTTAAATATTAAGGGTGGCGCACAGATTCAGGCTGGTAAGAAGCTGACTGTAAATGGTACTGGCGGTGACGGCGTTAATGTAACCTCAGGTTCCTTAATCCTTGATGGTACAAGTGGTTCTGTATCTGCTAAGGCTATTGTGTTAAATGATAACGATGCTGAGTTGCTCGTTAACAATGGTTCATGGACTGTTCCAACTCTGACCTTAACCAATGGTAGTGGTACAGTTACTGGTTCTGCCTTAACTGTTTCAGGAGACCTCACCGTAACTGAGGGTGCTTTATCATTAACCAAAGGTGCTAGCCTGAAGGTTACTGGCAATCTCTCAACTGCAGGTTCTGCAGGTAAGATTACAGCAAACAAGTCAGTAATTGATACTGTTGGTGGTGGTACCGTAACCTTAGGCGCTGCTACTGCTGCTGGTCTTGAGCTGAAGAACACCTCTGAGATCAAGCTTGAGGCTGCTGACTTCCAAAAGAATTCTGCATTTGATGCAAGCGCACTCAAGGATGCGATTGTGGGTGAGTCAAACACCACCATTTCTTTTGTTGATGCTGAGGATCAGAAACTCACTTTATCAAAGGCTGACTTTGATAAGCTTGAGCAGTCAGTAGGTGATGGCTTCAAGGGTCTTTTCAACGTTAATGTAACCGGCATCACCAACGCTCAGGATGGCATGGCTTTAGGCGATGTAACCAACAACGCAGCAATTGAAGCATACGAGCAAGTATCAGTAAAGCAGGCCTCTGCTACAGATGTAAAAAACACCAACAGGTCAGTTGGAAGCGTGCAGGTTACAGATGGTAATACCCTTAACATGGGTACTGACACTTCCTTAACCTTAAATAATGCTAAGGGTGGCAAACTCGTATACGAAGTCAAGAGCGGTGTTGCTCAGACTGGTAATGTAGTATTTAAGGATTCTGGAAACTCCTTAACCTTAGCTGGTTCTGGCGAGATTGGCTCCATTAAAGTAGACTCAACCGTAGGCGCTAATGGCGGTAACGTAACTGTTGGTAAGGCAACTAAGAATGCAGCTGTTACTGTGAAGGGCGATATCGGTGCAAAGACCGCAAATAGCCGCGTTGTTGGCGTGACTGTAAACGACAACTCATCACTGAAGGCAAACAATGTTTACACCACTGATCTTGAGCTTGGTCAAGGCAGCTCCCTGATTGCTGCAACTGATGGTGTTGTTGATGTAGCGGGTACTGCTACCATCATGGGTAATGTTGAGGCTGGTACCTTAAAGTTTGCTAAAGCCGCCTCTATTGCAGGCAATGCTTCAGTTGATGTTGCTACTCTTGATCTTGCAGGTTATCAGACCTTAACCATTGGTAAGGATGGTGATGCTGAGGGTAAAGGCTCTTCATCAGCAGCTGTATTTGCTGATAAGTTCATCATGGGCGCAGGCAGCACTCTGTTTGTTGATCCAGCCTACACTGAGAAGGCTTCCATCTTAGCTGTACAGACCATTCAGAGCGATGCTTCAGGTACTGATGTTAGCGTAGCAAAGGGCAACATCGTTGTTGGTAAGAATGCCGCTTTCGGTTACGGCTTTGACCAGGCTGGCTTTGAGTCTGTAATGGCTGACTACCTTGTAGACGGCAAGTTCGTTGACCCTAAGAAGAATGTTGGTGGCGTTGCTAACGCTTTCGTACTCAACAAGCCTCTGACTGTTCAGAGCGGTAATTATGTTGTTGTTGATGCCGGCTTAGAGGCTCTTCCTACTAGCACTACTCCTAACAGCTTAACCTTAGGCAAGAACTCAGCTCTTATCGTTACTGAGAGTGCTTTTGAAGGCGGCAAGGCTGCTCTGACCTTCGGTAAGATCGCTGCTACTGGTGGTGAGACAGTTAGCGATGCTAAGGTTATTGCATCTGAAAACGCTAAGATCTCATTAGTTGGTACCTTCACTGTTAAGAGCAAGAACATTAAGATCTTTGATGCTGCCAACAATACTGCTGGTGGTAAGGAAGTTACAATTAGCGGTAGCAACATCACTGTTGAGGCTCTGGGCGGCTTATTAACTGGTACTCTTGAATCTGGTTCAACCACCGGTACTTTAGGTGAGCTGAAGCTGTCAGATAATGCTGAGACCTTAGCTTATGATGGTGTGGCACGTCCTGTTGGTGATATGTTCTTAGGTATTGCTAATGATGAGTTTGATGTTGAAGTTAATAGCGTTGGCTACAAGTTTGTAACCACTACTATGGGTCTGCCAGGCGGCTATAAGGCAATTGACGCTGCTGCTCACGCTGCAACCTATGCTGGTGCTCAGCAGGCTGCTGTTGCTTCAGTAACTACCATGGCTGATGCAATGTTTGGTCGTGTTGGTGCTGTAGGCGTTGAGGCAGCTTCCATCTCCGCAACTGGTTCACAGACTAAGGGCGGTGTATGGTTAACCCCAATGTACAAGTCCGTAGACGCTGACGGCTTCAATGCTGAGGGTGCTTCTTACGGTGCTGACGTTGACTTAGCTGGTGTTGCATTTGGTACTGACACTGTAAATGGCAACATGCGCTTTGGTGCAGTATTTAACATCGGTTCTGGTGATGCAGACGGCAAGGGCAATGGTAACGGCTTAAAGGACGAGTTTGATTACTACGGCTTTGGTGTCTACTCAGCTATGGGCTTTGGTAACTTAGCTTTAATTGGTGATGCTTCTATGACCGTAATCTCTCACGAGGTTGAGGGCTTAGGCCTTAAGGGTGAGGCTGACACCACTGCTGTTACTATGGGCTTAACTGGTCAGTACACTGTTGCTACCCCAGCTGTTGATGTAACTCCACACTTAGGTGCACGTTTCATCCGCCTGAACACCGACTCTTATGACTTAGTTGGTGAGAAGGGTGTAGTTGCTAATACTGAGTTTGATGTACAGAACGTATTCTCAATCCCAGTAGGCGTAACCTTATCTAAGGCCTTTGTAACTGGCGGTTGGTCATTAGCTCCTAGCGCCGACTTAACTATTGCCTTCAACACTGGCGACACCGAGGCTAAGTCAAATACTCGCTTTACCGGCATCAACAAGAACATCGGTCTGAATACTGAGGTTCTTGATGAGGTTACCTACGGCTTAACCGTTGGTTTAGGTGCTCAGTACGGTGCATTTGGTACCTCCTTCGGTATCAACTACACTGGCTCTGAGAACACTGATTCCTTCGGTGTTAACGCACAGGCTCGTTACATGTTCTAAGAGCTCATGGCTCTTAACTAGTACCAAGCTACATGTAGCTTAGTGCTAGAACATAATTCTCATGGCTATGGCAGCACATATTAGCTAGACATAGCCCCTCATAAAGCGATCACGAGTGATGTCAGGGATAGGACATCATTTGGGGTCGCTTTTTCCGTTTTTATGGGGATACTTTGCTATGTCACTTTTAGAATTCGTTTGAGCAACAGCCTCAAACGAAATTAAAAATTACCACTTTACTCAAGCAAGCAAGTGCAGGTTAAAGATCGCGGTAAGATGGCTATGCCTAGATTAGCAAGGTAATCCATCCATCCATCCATCCATCCATCCATCCATCCATCCATCCATCCATCCATCCATCCATCCATCCACTCATTCAATTAATCATCAGTCAGTCAGACATTCAAGCTCACTAGCAAGAATGCAAGTATATGCAAGGCCCCATGCTAGTTGTCTCTCTGGCCATTCCCCAAGCACCAGCTTATTTGGCGATCTTAGTTGGCAACAGTACTTAGGCGATGTCGCTTCATAAATTGGCGTGTTGATTAGAGCACTTGTTCAAGGTGTTTTACTTGTCGAATTTGCTATTGGCGGCATTACTTTGCTCCGCACAGAAAAGACAATACAGCCAGCTGCCAGCGTGCTGCAGTTTACTGAGCAGAGATTTGCAGCACTGCACTACACGGCACAGTACAGTACTGTACTGACATGCATCTGGAGGCATTCACTGTTAATGAGGTTTGGCTAAATGAGAAGTACTGCGCTGAATAAGTAATGTAGCGGCCTGTATTTCATGAAAGTTGGATTGGTGTAGCCATGGTTGTGTGGCTGGGCTTGCTGCCATGCTTGGGAGTCTATGCCTAGGTGATGGGAGCTCTGTGCACTTTGTACTTGGCTCAATGATTTATGTGCGGTGCTGTCTATATGAGGCTGACAGTGCTGATCGTGGCTGCAGATATCTTTGGATACTTGGTCTGTATAAGCGCGTTAAGAGCTTCTTGATGGAGCATGCTGGATGCGATCTTGTTTTTTTTGATGGTGATTTTTGTCTATGTAGGGTATCTTATTCACTTAGATGGCTGTTGATGAGCAATGGCAGCTGTAGTCAAATGCATTTTTAGCAAGCATCAAGGTTATTGAATATGACTGAATCAATGGTTATTGTGCCTGAACAAGCTTTCAAGATAAGAAGACACCGTAATAGCAAGAAGAATCTCACTGATGTAAAAGTCGAGATGTTTCAAGTGGTAGGTGAGGACGTCAGCTCTGTCAAAAAGCTTATTACCATTGGTGAGCTCTGTCATGACAATGAAGACATGATGGTGCCTAATGCAAAGTATCATGAGCTGATGAGTTGTGTTGCTCAGGATAGTGACCATGATGACTCATCAGCCTCAGGCACAAAAATACTGTATGCCGGCGCAGAATATATCTCATATCCTGATTGCAATGAGCAAATGCCCCTTCTTGCAGCTGCCCATGCCGCAGAGCAAAAGGCTAAGACAGCTCAAGCTTCTGCCACAAAGAAAGAGAAAAAGGCATCTCCATCCACTGCCAAAGCAAAAAAGGGTAAGGCAGCTACTGTCTCTACTGAAGCACATGATGAAAAGGCTGCAGCATCTACCAGGGTACAGAAGAAAAAGAGCGCTACTGCCTCTGCTACAGAGCCAGAGGAAAAGACAGCCGCAGACTTTAAATCAGCTACAGACGATGATTCTGCTAGTGCCCAAGAGAGTAGTAGTGTTAGAGTCATTATTCACTCAGATTTGCCTGAAACCATTAGCAATCAGGTAACAGAAAATATCAAGGCAAAAGCTAAAGGCGGTCTCGTCATTAAGACTGCTTCTCTCACACCTGATGCCTCACGTTCCTCAAATGGCTACAGTAACCCATTCTTTAACTCAGACATGTACGAGGATGAGGATGACGATGATGACATCTATGTGCCTGAATATTTAGACGATGACGATGACGATGATGACATGTATGTCTCAAGCCTTTTTGACGATGACGATTACGATTACGATGATGATGACGAGGAATATCTAGATCCAGAAAGCTTAGGCGCTCTTATGGCTCAGATCAGAAGAGAGAATCCTGATGCATTCAATCTTATTGAATTTATTGCCAGCCAGATGAGAAATCATATTGAGAGTAAAGCTGGTATGCCGGCTAAAGATGTTATCAATAAATTAAATGAGCTTCAGCTTGTACAGGATGAGCCAGGTGGTGAATGGCGTTTATCGATGCAGCCTACTGATGAGCACTTTGCCTTATTTGAAAAATTAGGCAGGTCTCGTAAGCAGGTGATGGACAAGTTAAACAATGATCTTCTTAAACTCAATAAAAAGGAGAAGGCTAAGGCGAAAAATGCTAAGCCTAATCGAGAAAGACGTGGTAAGAGACGTCATAAGTAGCATAGCTATGATGTTGGCTATGCGTGCTAGCTGTGATTGATGGCTATGGCTACGATAATGGCTATAGCCATGTCTATGGCGTGTCTAATGGTCTTGCTTATGGATTGGCTAATGGTCAGCTGATGGCGCGGCTAATTGTCAGCTGATGGCTGTGCTTGCTGGTGTAGCTCTCAACAAATACGTTGTTTGAGATGCGTGGTCTAAACAGATGCGCATGAGCATTATGGGACTCACTTACGTGCATTATAGCGAGCATGGGAAGAGTGCTAGGAGCTATTTCATATCACGTGCCGTGCAGATGACCTTTGCCATCTTGTTCCTTAGGCAAAAGTAGGATGCATACAAGGGACTTATACTCATTTGCAAGCGGTTGTAAGTTACATCAGGCATCAAGAGATTTTCTTTGGATGTAAGTCAGGACGGGGCTATGGATCGAGCTAAATTTGAGCAAATGGTTGAGCTGTTTAATGAGGGTAAAAGCTCGGATGTCATCAGCAAAGCTATTCGTGCAAGTAGTGCTATAGTTGACTGGTTCTTGTTCTTCATTAAGGTCCATGGTGTCGAAATTACTCGCTTATTTCTTTATGGAATTGGCCGCCCTTCATACACTAAAGAGCAGCTACTTGGCATCTACAACTTTGTCTTAGCCTCTGACTGTGGCTTTGATCGTGCTGAGGTCTATTTCAAGATTAAGCGTAATACCTTACTTGCAAGGGTAAAGAGATACATAGGCAAAGAATACATAGGCAAGGTAGCTGCAGATGCCGTCCCAATGTACCCTGATGTGCCAAGGGACTGTGATGACATCATTGCGGCTTTGCCTGACGAGGTGCTAGGTCTGAGTGCTAATAGCCCCAAGTCTCCTTTCAAAGGCATAACCAAAGAAGAGCTGCTTAACTCTCCACTAGTCAAATCTCTGGAGGCTCATGAGTTCAAAGAGGCTCAGAAAGCAAATGCTAAGGATCCCCATGAAGCTCAGAAGGCAAATGCTCAGGCAGCCCAGGACACTAAGAGGGAAAATGCTAAGAAGACCCCGAAGGCTAAGAAGGTAAAGGCTAATGGGTCCTCAAAGGCTAAGAAGGTAAATGCTCAGAAGTCCCCGAAGGCTCATAAAGAAAATACTAAGAAGGCTCAGTGGGATAAGCCTCTTGTAGCCAATGATGAGTTTTCATACCACGACAACCCTTTGCTAAAGTACAAAGCCACTGACATCAATGATAAGTTTTCATACCACGACAACCCTTTGCTAAAGTACAGAGCCACTGACAGCAATAATGAGGCATCTCAAGCTGACGAACCCAATAGCCTTCCACCAAGGATTTTCGGACGAGCTGTTGCACCACGTAAGAAGTACAAAAAGAAGAACAAGGATCGCTCATAGCGCCTTGTAGAGACTTGTACTGATTCAGCATGGAACATAGCGTAGGATATAGAAAAGCTCAAGGCAATGAGCAGAGCAATGGGTATAGCAATGAGCGCAGCATTGCGCACAGCAATGAGCACAGTAATAGTCATTGCATTGCAATGCTAAGAGAAATCGTCATTGCATGGATCAAAGCTTTGAGCACAGTAATAGCCATAGCATGCACCCAAGCGCTGAGTACAGCAATAGCCATAGCACGGATCAAAGCGCTAAGCACAGCAATAACCGCAGCATGCATCAAAGCGTTGAGTGTCACGACTTTGTTGGCAACAGTGAACCCATCATGTGACAAGATATTGCGTATAAGAGTGAGAGCAATTAACAGTATGAATGAGACTGATTCTAATGCAGTTACTATGGAGCAGAAGATTGAGTATTATCTTGGCCCTGTACCTAAACGAGTAGCGGCATCTGCTTATAAACCAAACAGTAGAGCCAAACTCCCACGCATAGACTCACGCAGCGAAGGCTTTGAAGAGCTTCCTGAGCATGTAAAGAGCAAAATTTATGAGCGTGAAGAGATAGAACGAGAGATTCGTAAAGCAGCTGCAAGTTTGATTAAAGATGAAGATAGGCTTGATCTTAAGCCGCATATGCTCATTAAATGGCGCTATAAGACTGCCGTATACCTTATTGAGCAGCGTCCACAGTGGACACCTGCTCTCATCAAGAAAATGGTGGGCATCTCAAAAGATGAGTTTTACTACTACGCCAATAATCCCCAATGCCTAGATCGCTATGATGAGATTAGAAAATGTGTCCTGGAGTGCTTTGAGATACATGGCAAAGGTAAGGCTGGATGCAGGACGATGCCTGCGTTACTAAAGAAACACTATGGTATTAGCCTTAGCCACCTGACTGTACGCAAGTATATGCATGAGTTAGGCATTAAGGGGTCAAATTAGACTAAGCCCCACAATACGTTACCAGCGCACCATAGATTAAGTCAGTTCAAGGCATCTTAGCAAAGCTACAAAAGCCACCATCACCTCATCTGAAATTTAGCAGCTCATATTGCCGATACAAGGCCTCTGATATCTGATAAAAGGCCACTGCTCAACAGCAACGCACAAGGGCACAACTAAAAAGCAGAATCAGATGCAGAGGCGATGTAAGTCAAGCACAGCCACATGCTCAGTCACAAGCACAAGCACAAGCACAAGCACAAGCACAAGCACAAGCACAAGCATAAGAAGAAGCAGAAGCACAGCCACAAGTAACAAGTTCTAAACGCATTATCTGTGTTTGAGATTAACGTAATGATGGTATGCCTATATGGATGGTTTTAGCTGTTGTGATGCTTCTGTGTGTTACCACTACGTAGCACAGCTTCAACTTTTTTGGCTAGCTCGAGCTTATATTGATCTTTCTGGTGCTCCTTTTTAAGTGCATTAACACGCTTTTTGTGTTCTTTGCCAAGGATATTAATGGCCTTTTTGTGCTCTTTTTCAAGAGCCTTAATAGCCTGTTTCTGTTCAGCTTTAATGGCCTGTGTTCCCTTTCCAAACTTAGCGAGATCTGCTTTGACTTGTGCAAGTTCGATTGCTTGCTTTTCAGCAAGATTGCTTAATTCTGAGTGCTTGTCTTGCAAAGCTTTGAGCTCATTTTGATGCTCGAGAGCACGTGCTTGCTTCTGCTGCAGATGCCATTGTGCAATGTCTTTAAACATTTCAATGCTGCAGCCGTAGTCTTTGCAGATCTTAGCGGCTAGTTCCGAGTCAAAACCTAAGCTTTGACAAAACATAGCAGCTATGACGGCATCCTCTAGTGACTTAAAGGCTGAAGGAATCTCAGGTTGGCTGTTTTTGTTGGTCATGGTTTTGTGAGCCTTGATGATGCTAAATACGCAAGCAAGGGCAGGCCAAGTCTGTTACTGATCTTGTTGCCGCACGTGCCATCCTCGTATAGGTCAATGACATGCTATATGTAACAATGTGACTCTTAGTTGCGGCGTGCCGGTGTTGGTACATGTAGTTAGCCATAATGAAAGATAGCAGGCATAACCATTACATCTCTATATTCGTCGAGGATTTAGCCTGTCGATTAATGTCAAACAATGACGCACTACACATGTTCTTGCATAAGCATAAGCATATGCATAAGCATGAGGATGAGCATGTGCTTGTGGCTAATTCTGTCATATGGTGAATGCACTAGCACCACAAAAGATGGCATCAAGGCGCTAGTGCAGTAAGTGAGGATTAAGCAGGACGCTTAACTAGGTTAAGAGCGGCTACATCACCTCTAAAGGTGCCGTAGGTAAGCTCATAGCAGTTAAGCGGCTTTAAGATCTCATAAGTTCTCTCTAAGAGGGTATTAGTATCCCAGCTCATAAAGTCTAAGTAGTAGCAAGTTAGACCCTCTGCAGCACCGACAAAGATACCAACAACACCATGATCGTCATTTAAAGACTGAGAGCTGTCATTGCTTGCGTTAGTATCTGCAGCTTTAGCATTGAGAGGGATGCTAAGACCATTGAGGCCTGAGGTTAGGGACTTACGGAATTGAGCGGTAAATGCCTCAAAGCTAATCTTGGCGTTCTCACCTTCAAAGAGCTCTTTCTTAAGCGCAAAGAAGCCTGCTACAGTGCCTCTCTCTAAGAGTTCATCGCATAAGCGGTGTTCAACTTCACCATACTCTTTAATGAGCTGATAGCAGCGAGTATAGCCTTTTACAATGTCACGACGATAGGTTGGTCGGTTATCAACGGCAGTGGATGTGCTGGTTGAGCAAGATGCAGCACTATTAGATGAGGATGTTGCTGCATTAGCTGTAGTGCTCTTGGAGCTGTCGCTAGCAGTGGCTGTGGATGTGATAGTGGTAGCAGAAGTATCAGCAGCAGTGCAGCTGTTAGCAGATACTGTTGCTTCACAAGAGGCATTGGCGCTAGAGGCATTGGCTGCGTCTACAGATGCACTGGTAATAGCGGCATTACACTCGGTGCCATGCTCACTCTTACTCTCATCCTTGTGCTGATTAGCATGCTCATGCTTTTTAGTAGCAAGAACAGCAGCATCTCCAGCCGTATGCTTATGAGCATGCGCATGGTTGTGCTCGTGGTCATGATCCTCATTTAAGTCAGGAATTGGCTCTGGCTTAAAGTCGTTTTCATAAGTGGCAAAGCTACGCTCTAATAGCTCGTCATTGCTGCCATCAAGCACCAGGCCTTTTTCAAGGAGCTTGTTGTAGAGTCTGTCTAAGGTAAAGCTCTGACCATCACTGTCCTTTGGAATCTCGTTTTTAAGTAAGGCTTCAAAGGTAATGTGGTTACAAGCTGCAGCAAGCTCACCAATAGCTGAGTAGAAGAGATCTAAGTGCATCTTATAGGCACCATAGAAGTCTTCATTGAGATACTCTCTAAGCTCTTTAATGTACATGTAGACTTTTAAGCCTTGAACAGAAGGAGCTAGGTAGCACTTAACGTTCTTAGAGGTAATTTGTGTCTTCTTAAAAGCGATAGAGAAATTCTCATTACGGCTGCGAGCTAGGCTAACGATTAACTTGCCATTGAACAGAGCAGGGTAGTTATCAATAAAGAACTGCATCTGCAGAGCACGTGCAATATTGCCAACAGGTAAGAGCACAATGCGAGCAGTATTTGAAGAGCTCTCAACATCAAGATTGAAAGCAGTACGACCAAAGGCAAGGGAGAGAATCTCACTGACCTTACGATAGGTCTCATGGCCCACACCGCTTTCAGAGGCAAATTCTTGTTTAATCTTAGCGCTGAGGTTATCAAGCTCAGCTGTTAAGGCCTCATAGCACTTAGAGCAGCCTTGAGAGAAGTTTGGATTGAGCTCTGGCATCTGCAGCTCATTGATGCAGACAGTAAGGTACTTTTGGCAGCTGACATTAAACTCAACGTCATCTACTGCCACATTTAAATAGCGTAAAGCTACATGAACTTGTCCAGAGTACAGATAGGCCACACCTAAGTAGAAGTTCCACATCGGTACCTGATACATCTGATTGGCATGGCGCAGTAAAAGGTCAATACACTCTGAGATCTTCTCTTGGTCAACGCCCTTGGAGTGCATTAACAAGTAGCCTGCTAAGATGCAGTTTTCTTCAACATTACGCTTATTAATGTCTTTTTGAGCAATCGCCTGAGCCTCTGCATCAGTCTCATCATCAGCCATATCAGCAAAGAGTGGGTCTTCTTTGGCCATGGCAGCAAGACGCTCAGCTAAGGTCATGCTCTTGAGTGCAACCATGGGGGCTTGTTCAAGCTGAGCATCTTGCTCAGAGACTTTGTCCTTTTGTCCCATGCCGAACAATGAAGATAACCAACCCATAAAGCCTCCACTCAAGTTAATAAAATCGATTCCACCATCTTGCTACGCACAGCCTGACCAAACATAGCCATGCCCATGCCACGTCACAAGCAAGAAAGCCGCACAAGCGCAAAAGTCATCAGCCCAAAGCGCTCATACCAAGTAAGCCAAGTAAGCCAATCACGCCAAGCTTGCCAATCAAGCGACTCAGTAGCCAGCCAGCTAAGCAAAGCAATCAGCAAAAAGCTAGTACTGACAAGCCGATCCAAACTATGCAGATCATAGCTAAGTAAGCCGTTCAATACAGCACAGCATAGTAGAGCTCACGCCACTCCATGATGCAAAGCAGGGCCAATACAGGCTAGGCGTAGATAAGCAATGCCTAGTAACTCATGATACTGAAACAAGCAGCACCTTAATTAAGAGCTACTACACCACAAGTATGCAAATGAGAGCATGCTAGCTCGCCATGTAGCCTTTTGTACGCATAGGCAGGCAAGAAAGACATGCCTAGAGAAGCGTGGACTAGCAAAAGTATTGCTATACATGCTTAGTTAAAGCATTGCAGCAAGATAGAGTTAAGGCCCGTATCTTAGCATAAGATGCCTAAGCAAAAGATTAGCTAGCTCACTATAAGCATCATACACATCGCTTCAAACGAAGCCCTTAGTCATATACAGCTTTTAACTCATATAGCCGGCAAATCACAGATATTGTCTGCCTAATCCATGCTTAATCGCCAATTACTTTCATAACCAAGATCACTTAGCTTGCTAAAGCGTGGTATATTAGAGGTCACTTTAGATGCCTTGCTTACATAAACTTACGTACGGTGGATGCCTACGTGCAAAAGCTCATATGCCACCAGACTAAGTTTTAAAGAGCAAAGCTCAATCTCTCAAAGCGATTCATCCAGCACCCAATCAGCAAAGATATTTACTACTAAACGCCAAGCATGCTTAGCTGGACCTGCCTTAAAATCGCAACAAACAATCGGTTTCGGAATATGTAAATGTTTTTTTCAAAATTCTTTTTTTGGACATGGTACCTTTAGCTAGCGCTTCCATCAAAAGAATTTTGATTGGCATATGCCGTTTTGAGCTATTTAGACTAGTTATGGCATGTGATACATAACTAGGGATTTCATTTGACATACCGTAGCTCTCGTATAAGTCAAACTTAGCGTATGGCACATGGTGTTTATGGTCAACAAAGGGGTTTAAAGCACTACGATTAGCTATCAAGCAAAAGATCCCGGGAAGTCATTTGTAATCGTATGCTTTATATACCTATTAGTTATGATGATAGCTATAGTTCATATC
>NZ_AXWV01000001.1 GCF_000482845.1 Anaerobiospirillum succiniciproducens DSM 6400 | reverse complement strand
TAATGAGGTCAGACTGCACGGAATTGGTGCATCTGCGGGGATCTCATTGGTGTACATCAAGTTGCGAATCTGATAAATGGTGTTGATGTGAACCCCAGTGGCCCTTGAGATAGAGGCAACTGTGTCTCCATTGCGAAGAAGCTCTTCAATTTGAGACCTAGTGGCTGGATTCAACTTTTTCATAACAAGTACATCTCAAAACTGGCAGACAAAACTATACATATATCTTACCATGTGCCTATCGATTTACATTCTGGCACGTACTGTTTAAGCCATCAGCATCTGTACGATCTTTCTTAACAGCCAACTTCAGAGCATTGTCATTTGCATCAAAGTCACCAACTAATACAACCTTGTATTTGTTACCTACTACAATAGAACCTGAATTATTGGTATCTGCGAACTTAATGGCAGCATCTGTCTTATTTGCACCAAAAGCCTTGTCGGTAAGTACAAGGGCTGCTCCCTCGCCGAGGGTTAAAGTATCATCTTTAACCTTTTTCGCATAGTTATCTTTAGTTGCTTCTGCATCAACTGTAATGCCATTGCCTTCAGCAACGGTAATGCCCTTGTTGAGAACTAAAGCATTCTTAACGCCACTCTCATCAAAGCCGCCCTTTACAGTGAGGTAGTCGCCAACTACATCCTTGAATGCAGCCATAGACTCGAAGCCGACACCAAAAGCGGAGTTGCTACCAATACCTACCTTGCCAGACACAGTTGAGCCATCTGCACCGATCTTATCGGTAGCAAATAATGATGCACCAGTACCGTAGTTAGGATCTACGAAGATTGATGAGGTAGTATTACCCATCATTAATGACTTGGTGTATACCACGGCATTTGAGCCTAAATCAGCTGTCTCACCAGCTCTACCAGCCTGAGCTGGCTGACCAGCTTCACCAACAAGCAGTACCTGATCGTTGCCCATTGTTAAGGAATCTAAGGTTACGTTAGCGCCACCAGCAATGGTATTGTCCTTTGCAGAACCTTCAAGTTTTAAAGTCTTTGCAGACAGTAAACCGCCATCTACTGTTAATAAGCTAGTAGTGATATCGCCTTCTACTTGAACAGAAGTGCCAGCATCCATTGCGAAGTTGTTAGCGAAGATGCTACCAGACTCCACATTTAATGAGCCCTTAACTACGTTGACGTCACTAATAGGATTAGCTTGCGTACCAATGCTGTTGCCTTTAACAACAGTTACATGACCAGCCTTATCAGTGTTGCCTACATCAACAACACCTTTATTAGCTGCATCAGCAGTAATAGAGCCAATCTTACCAGTGCCCGCTAAAGTTAAGGTGTTATCTGCATGCTGGAACTTTACATTGCCAACATCAGTATCAGTTGCTGTGGTCTTGGATACGAAGTTACCAGGAACATTTTGAGCTTGAGGGTTGTTTAAAGATAAGCTACCACCCTCGGCAAGAACTAAGTCTTCATCAGCTTTAACAACAACGTTACCAACTGAGTAGTTCTTAGAAATGCTCTCGCCACCACTTATATTTAAAGACTTGTTATCGTACTTGTCAGTCTTTAAGTTACCGAAAGCATTGGTGGTAGTTAAGGTATCATGATCTTTAATATCAACTTCCACATCAAAGAGACCTTTGAATTTGCTAAGGTCTTGTTGTAATTTTTTAAACTGGTCTTCTTTGAGTGGGGTACCGTTATTGATCTTGATAGTACCTTTACCAGATAATGCAGTAGCCTTAAGCGCATTACCATTTAAGGCACCGTTGTCTAAGAGATCGCCTTCATCTAACTCTAACTTACCATTTACAGTAAGAGCATTATCATCTGCCTCTTTGAAGCCAAGAGAGCCAGAGCCAACTGTGCTCAGAGAGCCACCTTTCTTAACGGTAACGGTTGTACCAGTAGCTGCAGATAACTTGCCGTTTACAGTTAAACCAGCACCTGACTCAATATCAGTCTTGCCCTTCTTAAGATCAAGTGCAGATACTTCCCAGTTACCTGCCTTAACAGTTAAGAAGCCGCTTTCACCACCACCAACAGTAATCTTGCCAGCGCTAACAGCGTTGCCTGTAGAGTTTGCTGCGCCCTTTAACTCGATACCGCCCTTAGCAATGGTTAAATCTTTAGTGCCATCACCAACAGTAAGAGTCTTGCCTACCTGAAGAAGGGAATCAGCAGCATTAAATGCGGTTACAGTGAAAGAGCTCTCACCAACAGTCAGCTCGTCGGCGATAATTTTCACAGTATCTTTTGCAGCAGTTGGGGCTAAAGCATTTTTCTTGAACTCTGCCTTTGCAGCTGAAACTGCAAATTTACCATCGCCAGCTTTATCATCAAAGTTAACAGCAACTAGACCTGTACCATCATCTTTAATTACACCAACACCGCTAGTCTTAGCTAAGTTAATGGCTGTATCAGTATCTGTAAAGTGCAGAACTGCAGTTTCGTCTGCGGCGGTAGTAGTTACCTTAATTTTACGGTTGTCTTCTTTAACTAAAGTACCGAAAGTAGTAGCACTTACATTCAGAGTGGAAGTCTTAGTAGTTGCGTCAGTCTCAATATTAGTTTTAGCTTTTGCACCAAGAGTTAAGGTAGTGCCGTTGATAGTGGCATTGCCCTTAAATACGAGCTCACCAGCGTCAGTTGTAGTAATGGTACCGCTAGTAAGGTTTGTAGTACCAACAAACGAAAGCTTCTGGCCAGTAGGAACAGTGAACTTACCACCATTTACATCAACAGTACCTGCCGCTGAACCAATGGTTAAGCCTTCGGTTAAAGTAAAGGTACCCTTATCAATAGTGATGCTGCTGCCCTTGATAGCGCCAGCCTTGGTTGAAGTAACGGTGCCGCCATTGATTTTAACGGTAGAGGTGTCACTACCTAAAACACCAGTTGCAGCCTTAAAATCAACAGTACCGCCAGTTACAGAGATATTCTTGCCTGAAACTGCCTTAGTAGCATTTACAGTACCGTCAGTGATTTTTAAATCACCAGATGCTGTCACAGTTTCAGTTGCTTCTAATGTACCTTTTGAAACAGTTAAATCAGTAGCAGTTACTGCTTTAGTAGCAGTTAAAGTACCGCCTGATAAGTTTAAGGTGCCAGCTGTAAGAGTACCAGTATTTGTTAATTCACCGCCATTAATACTAATGGTGCTGCCAGATAAGGTGCCGCCGTTTGCAACAGTACCGTCTGTAAGAACAACTTCCTTACCCTTTAAAGTACCGCCGGCATTAAGGGTAACTTGAGCCTGATTAATGGTAATCTTACCTTCACCATCTCCATCTCCAGCGGCTGTTACTGTGGCATTCTCATCAATAGTAATTTCAGAGTTAGCTGCGGTCTTACCGTTACCAAATGTGATCTTTGATGCAGTAACCGTTGCTGTATTTGTGGCATCTGCACCTGCAACAATAAGAGTTCCTTGATCTGCAACAGCAAGCTCTTTAAGAGTTAAATTGGTAGGTTTCTGTGCACCTGTACCAATATCAAGCTTTGCTTCTGCCTTTGCAGTGCCAGCTACTGTAATAGTAGATTGGGCAAAGGTTACTGTACCTTTAATAGTATTTGCAGCACCACCGGAGCCTACTTTGATATCAAATGCTTTATCGCTAGTTGCGCCGTCAGTGAGATTGATATTTTTGTACTTCTTAGCATCTGTACCCGTACCATCAATAGTTACATCTGTATCTGTAATTGATGGTAAGGTTGCATTATCAAAATTCTTTGCTACAGCCTGAGCCTGGCCAGCTGCTAAAGCTGAAGCAGCGATAGCTGCTAACATGGCGATATTGGCGTTCTTGAAGATTGCGCGGTATTGAGCCATTAAGAACTTAATGGCGTTATTGGTTTGCTTCATTCTATGTAAGCTTTTTTGATTTGATTTGTTTGCGATTTGGAGGCTAGACTGCATTTCCTTGAGCGGAAGACATCATGTGCTTTGTTGATGATGCTGATGCAGTGCAAATCGCCTTATATGTATGTTTGCCGTCTATAGCGACTTATGAGCAAAGACTTCATGAAAGATTGCTAGAGAAGACTATGCGTAACTTTAGGAGGGAGGTCATATACCTTATACTGTTGAGCATAGCACAACATATAAGCATCCGCGCTCATTATGTTGAGACAAGCCCTTGTCCTTATGTTTTATGGCATGACATCCTGCTTTAGGAGAGCGGACATCTTTGCAAACTTAGGCTTGGTATATTGACCAGTCTTCTTCTTGCGTTTCACTTTAATCACGAGTTTTTGTGACTGTCTTGCAGAAGGATTTTTGCGATATAGACAAAGTGCATGCTTTAGTTTGGCGCATCACAAATAAATTACCCCCCCCCCCCAGCATATTTTTTATACGTATAATCACAAAATATTATATACATTTAAGTAACCACCTCAAAACTTGCTTTTCATAACTTCATAGACATTCTATTTTTCAATAATTTCCTATTACCATCTTGAGTCAAGACCATGCAAGTGAGTTCTACAAATTAACAACCGCTCAGAAGGTACTTAAGGTGCATTTTCAATACTTTTTCAAGAAAAAAGCGACCACAACTGATGCCCTATCCCTGACATCAGCCATGATCGCTGAAAGAGACCGCGCTAATCCTTAGGATTTGATCTTGGTTCGCGGTCTCAAGACAAGTTATGGTTTGTTCAAACCTAAGCCATCAAAGCTAGATTAGAACATGTAACGAGCCTGGGCGTTAACACCGAAGCTGTCGGTGTTTGAAGAGCCAGTGTAGTTGATACCGAAGGAGGTACCGAATGCACCGTACTGAGCACCTAAGCCTAAGGTTACGCCGTACTGAACTTCATCAAGAACCTCGGTGTTCAGACCAATGTTCTTACCTGCGGTGAAAGTGTTGGACTTAGCCTCGGTGTCGCCAGTGTTGAAGGCGATGGTTAAGTCTGCGCTAGGAGCTAAAGTCCAGCCGCCAGTTACGAAGCCCTTAGATAAGGTTACGCCTAAAGGTACTGAGAAGACGTTCTGAACGTCAAAGTCAGTAGTGCCCTCAACGCCGTTAGCAGAGATTAAATCGTAGCTATCGGTGTTCAGACGGATGAAGCGTGCACCTAAGTGTGGTGTTACATCAACAGCTGGGGTTGCAACAGTGTACTGGCCGGTTACGCCCATGGTTACAGCAGTGGTGTCTGCCTTGCCACGTAAGCCTAAGCCCTCAACCTCGTGAGAGATTACGGTCATAGAAGCGTCGCCAACTAAAGCAAAGTTACCAAAGCCCATTGCTGAGTAGATACCAAAGCCGTAGTAATCGAACTCGTCCTTCAGACCGTTGCCGTTGCCCTTGCCCTCGGCATCACCAGAACCGATGTTGAATACAGCACCAAAACGCATGTTGCCGTTTACAGTATCAGTACCGAATGCTACGCCAGAGAGGTCAACGTCAGCACCGTAAGAAGCACCCTCAGCATTGAAGCCGTCAGAGTCAACAGACTTGTACATTGGGGTTAACCATACACCGCCGTTAGCCTGTGAACCAGTAGCGGAGATAGAGGCAGCCTCAACACCAACAGCACCGACACGACCAAACATTGCATCAGCCATGGTGGTTACCGCAGCAACGGCAGCCTGCTGAGCACCTGCATAGGTTGCAGCGTGAGCAGTAGCGTCAATAGCCTTATAGTTTTCAGCAGCAATCAAGTTAGCAAATAAGCCGTAACCAGCAGCAGACTTTTCCTTTAACTCACCTTTGAGCTTAGCAACGATAGCGTCAGCTACAGGACGGGAGATGCCATCGTAAATTGCATCAGCCTTCTCCGGCTTGAACTCGAGGTTGAAGCCGCCAGTACTTGAATCATATCTACCTTCCAGCAAGCCACCAGCATACGAAAGGATAATGCCTTTTACTTTTTTCTGTTTGCGATTTGGAGGCTAGACTGCATTTCCTTGAGCGGAAGACATCATGTGCTTTGTTGATGATGCTGATGCAGTGCAAATCGCCTTATATGTATGTTTGCCGTCTATAGCGACTTATGAGCAAAGACTTCATGAAAGGTTGCTAGAGAAGACTATGCGTAACTTTAGGAGGGAGGTCATATACCTTATACTGTTGAGCATAGCACAACATATAAGCATCCGCGCTCATTATGTCGAGACAAGCCCTAGTCCTTATGTTTTATGGCATGACATCTTGCTTTTAGGAGAGCTGACATCTTTGCAAACTGAGGATTGGTATATTGACCAGTCTTCTTCTAGCGTTTCACTTTAATCACGAGTTTTTGTGACTGTCTTGCAGAAGGATTTTTGCGATATAGACAAAGTGCATGCTTTAGTTTGGCGCATCACAACTATATCACCCCCCCCTCCTAGCATATTTTCTATACGTATTCAACACAAAACTAAGTATTTTCAAGCGAATTTATAAACATATCTACCTAGATTTATTACCATCCATCCTTAATTTTTAACAACTGTTCTTCCATAAGTGGACATTTTACTCAGCAGATAAAGGCCCTTTTGCAGGCAATCTTCCTCTTAACTACTACCTACTTATAACATTGCAATCATCATTGAATAGCTGCAAAAACATTGTACTTTACTTATTTTCCGAACTCCAGGCATTTGCCATGTATCAATGCACTGCTTATAATGCCTATCCCATTGCCATGCATGACTTTGGTATTCACTTTCTCGCAGTTGCCTGCGCTCGCCTTGTGACCATAACCTTGCCCATGATTGACCTTAGCTTACGAGGTTGGTTATCGTTATATGGACTCATACCTGCCCTTCACTTAGAGTTTGGTTGATCGCTTGCCTCAGTTAACTTTTACTAGCGCTCTGTAGTACATATCTATGCCTAATGTACCACTCATGCTTACCGTGGCTATTCATTAGCCCCCGACAATTGCTGATCTCAACTCATTGCGCTCTTTTACCTGTGACTGCAGACGATGCTACTCATGTAGGCATAGCTAAGAGTACTGTAGTCTCGTTTCATTTACTCAAGCGCAGTAACTTTCTAGCGATGTCTAAGTAGTCATCATTGTAATTTTCTTAACATACTACCTAAATTGTAACGTCACATATTTTGATTATGTTTAATATCTAGATGAATGCTTATTTGGTGGTTTTGTGAGCGGGCGATGAGGTATTGATTGGTAGGAATGGCTTCATTTTGAGAGCGCAGCCTGAACAAACTTATACATATTGCCACTAGACACATGGCTGCCTGACTAGGCAAGCAGTATAAGTTTGTACAGTCCGAGCCCCAGACCATCGCTGCATAGCGTAAAAAGCGAAAAGCTAATGCTAGACGGCCTTGGCAAAACGAAGCCTTACACATGATTTTCGAATCGGGCACACGACACTGCGATGTTACTATGTCGTACATAGAGAACTTGGCAGTACATCGCTGCTTAGTCTTTTGACTTTTGTGTCTGTGCAATAACATCAGCACAAAGGGTGCTGCAGGTCAGCATCAGAGTCTAGCTCTAAACGTTTGATGTTGACCTAAAAGTACATCCTTATGTTAAGCCTAATAAGACCACTGCAATTGCGTGGCTATAGGCTTAAATGCTTGATTGTTAGCTTAATCTTGCAGGTGTGCATCAGTACCAAACTACTAAAGCGCTAAAGCTTGTAGTTTCCACACTAAGTACCGAGCAAAAGCAAAGTTTGGTATCAAACTGATCTTATGTTGGTTTAGATCAACTTTCTAAACTCTCAGCAGAGACTTTGCTTCAAAGACTGCAAAAGCAACAATAGTTAACGCGACCATCTTGCACCAAAGCGGCAGATAGTCGTCGTAAAGTTGTTTTCGTATTGCCCATTATGGATACGTTAATGCTCAAAACCAATGCGTGATGTCACAAAAGTGGTGCTTGCGATCCCTTGTTTTAAGATCTTTGGGTTTGATCTCACATTTTTCGCGCTTAAGAATAATGCGTACACTTAGCTTATTTATCAAATTCCTAAGTATGCAGCCACGATCTTAAACATTCATATTCACATACAGTGTTGTCCTATTTTGAAGCATCAGTTCTACTCTGCTTTGCTCGCCTTTAACGGCTTTTGTTGTAGCTGCATGCCATAACTTATATGCCATAGAGCTCCCTCATATTCATGCCATATGGACTTAAGCTTAGTTTGGATTACGACTCTATTTGCTCCCAATGCGCAGAGGGTAAAGAATTTGTTTCTTGCGCCTTGCCTACCGTGCCATGAGTATTCTGATGCCTACCTTGGTATAACCATTCTTCATTGCTGCGGCCTTGCAGTTCTCGCGTTTGGGGGCAGCTAGCTGAGAGATGTCGAGCCTATTCTTTTCTACCCTGTGGTTCAAACCTTTGTTACTGCGTCTTGTAGCTCTCGTTTGTGCTGCCCTGCTTTCTTATGTGGGCAGCTATTGCTTATGCTCATCTTATTGCCTGCAGCCTCTTGTTGCTTATAGCTTGGCTCGAGCTTGAGTTACATGCGCGTAGGCTTAATCCTTTGCCTCTTAAGATCATCAAATCCTATGACGGAACGGTGATAATTTGCTTGTTTCTTAAGAGCTGTTTTCTATAATGGCAGGCGTTGGTGTGTTGCTACCAAGTTGTGGACGTGTCGTATGTCGTTTTCTGAAATATTGATTGTGGCCTTTGCCTTAGCAGTAGATGCCCTGGTGTGCTCAATCATTACAGGTAAGAGCAGCATTAATCGCCTTTCACGTATCGTCACCGGACTTACGGTTGCACTAACATTTGGCTTCTTTCAGTTCTTAATTCCAGTCATTGGCTTCTTTGCCGGCAAACAACTTGAAAGCACCTTAGCTGCAGTAGATCACTGGATTGCCTTCGTGCTCTTGGCAGGTGTGGGCGCTAATATGCTCAAAGAGGCATTTAGCTCCTATCTTGAGCAACGCACACAGGAAGCAGCAGAGTCATCAGACACTTCATCTTCGCAGCCACAGAGTAATGCCCTGCTGCATGTTGGGCTTATCTCTCTAATATCAATGGCAATTGGCACCTCTATCGATGCTTTAGCTGTTGGTGTCTCATACGGCTTAGTTGGCAATACCATTTGGCTAAGCGCAATTGTTATTGGCCTTGTGTGCTTTGCTCTGTCCTTGCTTGGTTACTTTATGGGTCAGATCCTCTCTACCTTAAAATCTATCGACCCTATTCTCAATGTCTTAGGCGCTCTCGTTCTGATCTCCATCGGCATCAATATACTTATTGAGCATCAGGCAATGGCGCAGCTTACTCATCTCTTTGCATAGACTCACGCAAAGCCGCGTTTATTGCTACATCCTGACCTTTTAGCATTGACTATGTGGATCATGGAGGTAGCTCATAGTAGCTGCTGCAGCGCCCGCGCATTATAGTTGCGGCAGTGGTGGTCTAAGACTATTTCACTCTTGCGGTGACGTATTGCAAACATGAAAAACCCCGCTTAGCTTGCACTAGGAGCGGGGCTTGAGATTGAGGTCTGGATGGTAGCTTAGGCCATCGGATCTGGTTTTGAGATTGATGGCGGGCTTGGTCGCTTAGGCCATCTTATCTGGTTTAGAGATCTTATTACTCAAATGGAGTTGGATCACCACGACCAACACGGTGAACCTCTGGCACGCCGTTATCAAAGACCACCACAGTAGTAGACTCTGGATAAAGCTCACCACCATCTACAATCACGTCTACGATTGAGCCAATCTTGTCATTGATGGCTACTGGATCGTGCTCAGCTACCTCTTCATCAGGCAGGATTAAAGTGCAGCTCATTAATGGCTCGTTGAGCTCATCAAGTAAGGCCTCTAAGATGGTGAACTTAGGTACGCGAATACCAATGGTACGACGCTTTTCGTTCATCACACGACGAGGTACATCTTTAGTAGCTGGCAGAATGAAGGTATAAGCACCTGGAGTGTTAGCCTTTAACAGACGGAACACATTATTATCTACCTTAGCGTAAGTGGAGATCTCAGAAAGATCACGGCAGATTAAAGTGAAGTTGTGGTTCTTGCTGATCTTACGAATACGAGCAATACGCTCCATGGCGTTCTTTTGCTCCATCAGACAGCACAGTGCATAACTTGAGTCAGTTGGAACTACAGCAACACCGCCATTTCTTAAGATCTCACAGGCCATTTTTATAAAGCGTGGCTGTGGATTATCAGGATGAACAGATAAAAACTCAGCAGACATGAATACACCTTTTTTAGTTAAACAGGATCGACCATGGTCTTACCCATGAAGTGCTATTCAGGGCTGAAGCCTCTATAAACGGATCCTGATTGCGCCCGCACGCATTGAAGATTAAAAGCTAAGTAACTTAAGCTTCAATGGCAGCGCAGCTAATCGATAATTTGCCTAAAAAGCACAATGCCCTTTAGCAATTAATTATGCAGCTTGATACTGCATCCTTGCCTTTAGTGCCTAGCTTAGACTGACGCTTGCGTGCTACTAAAGGCTAAGCCTACGACCAAATCTTAACTAGTCCCCAGGCTTTTTTTGCAGTGCACATTATACAGCTTTGATCTAATCAATGATCTTGCTTGAGTGCTTGCAATGAGCGTTTGCCTGTTCAAACTATACGCCACCTCACACTTTACGCGCTAATTCTTACTTCTTTGACTCGGCGATCTACGATCTCTCATATCGCATGACCAAGCTGTGGAGCAGTTCATACCACAGAGGCAAAACACATGTGGCGCATCCATGTATTAAGTCATGGCCACTTCATCTTGCCTAGCCACCATCCTTGCAGCAAGTAACAGCCATCACTTTGCTAAGACCCATGTATGTGCCCAAAGGCTATGCTCAGATCTTACTATCCTAATCCACTCATGATAAAGCACATGATTAAGCAACTGCAGCTACTCACCTTCTTTCCAAAGCCATAAGCTTGCTCGTTTTAAGCAGGCTAATCTTCCTTAGGCCATTGCGCTTTGCAGTTGCTTAGTTACGTCTATGCCTACGTTAGGCCTTGCCCAAGACCAACATCAGTGACAGTGCAGATTGCTACCTGCTATGGCTTTGTCTTTGTTTTTTAGCCTTGGCTATGTCTTAGCTGCACACCGCTCCTAGCGAACATTAATCATAGTTGTACGCCACTCCTTACGATCACTAATCATCCTTGGTACGCCGCACCTGACGGCCACTAATCATTTTTGTACGCCACTCCGGACGGTCAATAATCATCGTTTGTACTGCTATTCTGCATAAGCCTTAGCTGCAGTAAGAGCTCAGCTTTCTAGATTCAGTTAGCTTAATGGCGACAGCGGCCGGGGCAGCGGCTGTAGCTGCTGATGATTGGCATTTCTGTGGAGGCGCGTATCTTGAGTGGCCCATTACACCTAACTTACGTGCTGAGTTTGATTAGCGATGGCTTTGCATGGGCAGGTGCACTTTTTGGGTAGATGACTTATTTGGGTGCTTTTAGCGGGTTTTACATGGCTTTTTTGCTATGTATTAGAGCGAAAGTTACAAACTTGCAAAGTTTCGATCTAGTTTAGTAAGTGTAGTAGATATTTTTAGTCAGAATAGAGATTGAATTTAGTATAATTTAGTACTATCATGCACAGCGGTTCAGAAAGATCCCTATATTTCTCTGATTTGTCACACGTATGTAAATCTCTTAGATTTAGGCTAATCGTGTGGTGTACAATGAACCTACTTCGAGCTTAGACAATATTTTTTGACTTGTCTTAGCTCAGGGCACTATGGCAAAAGCAATGGTACGGCCTTATGGTAAGCATACAAGCTGCTCTACCCTCTAGCTTTGCATCCGATAACAACAAGGGCCCGAATTACTAAGTAAGATATAGTTCTGTGGCAAGTATAAAGCTGCAATCTTGCTTGCTTAATATGTGTAGGTTTCTTTGCATTAGCTCAGGACGATATTGGATGACCTCTGAACTTAAAGATAATCACACTTCATCACTTGAAGAAGTTCTTGGCGATGTAACCGCTTGTTGGTGTCGCAATAACTCAATTTACGATACCTGGGCTAACATGCTCGGCATTACACCATGTCATATGATGGTGCTCTATGCCATGATTCGTTTGCCAGCCTCTCGTGATGCCTCAAGTGATAAGACCTCTGAGTTTTGTCAAAAGGACATTGCAGAAGGCCTAGGCATGTCTAAACAGACAGTTAATGGTGTGATTAGAGACTTAATATCTCAAGGTGTCTTAACCACCCGCCCATCAAAGCTCGATGGTAGATCTAAGACACTGCATTTCACTAAAACAGGTGAGAAATACGCACAAGATACGTTAGGTCCGCTATTGACTGCTGAACGCGAAATCTTTGGTTCATTCAATCCTGAACAGCTCAATATCTTTGTTCAGATCCAAAAACAGTTCAACATCTTGCTCTCCGAACGTCTGCGTCATATGAAGAAGTCTACGCAAACTACTAAGACTAAAGCCAAGGGCTCCAATAAAGAAGCTTAAGCACTCTTAAGATCAGCCAAGCTGTTAAGTACCTTAACTCTAGCTACAATTATCCATAGCACTTTGGGGCGTCACTAGACCATGCTCCTAAGCGGGGCATCACTACTCCTTGCTCCAAAGCATAGCCATGCGCTTATCTTTAGAGTGACAAGCAGCCACACGATGCCTGAGCATAATGACAAGCCTGCTTAGTTTACGGACATAAGCTTGTAAGCAACCTTGCACGGTGCAGCAGCGCTCTTACAAGAGTGCACGCTAAAACTAGGCATGCTCAAGTGTGGCTTAATGCGATGCACTGTCTCTTTAGCGCACTGTGGACTATTCTTTGGCTCTAGGCTTGTAAGTAAGCTCATACCTTTAACTTAGCTGCAGCACTTTTGCTTTGATGCTAAGAGTCCTTACAAGCATATGCATAAGCAGCGATGCTCTTGCTTGCATCTAAAGGTCTTACATAGCTTATTGCTTGCGTAAGTCTCCATCATCTACGCCCCATCTTACTATTTCTCCCCTCACTCAGAATAGACGTCGGCACAAGGAGATCAAAATGTTAAGGCGTAGGTTCTACTCATATGTCATCCCATCACTCTTTGCCCTCATGCTCTGCGGCATGTACGCAATTGTGGACGGCATCTTCGTAGGACACGCAGTTGGCGATGCAGGTTTAGCTGCAATCAATGTTGCCTACCCCATTACTGCCCTGTTTCTTGCCATTGGTACTGGCATAGGCATGGGTGGTGCTGTTCGCTACTCTATTTGCTCAGGTGCCGGTGATAAGAGTAATGCTAAGCTCAATGTTGCTGCCACCTTTAATCTGCTCTTAGCCTTTAGTGTTTTCTACACTATTGTAATCATGGCTTTCTTGGATGAAGTTATTTTCATCTTAGGCGCTCGGGATACTTTAGCTAGCATGTGCTATGAGTATCTTATAGTGATCGCCTATGCCGCCTTTATACCTGTGTTTAGTACAGGCGTAATACCTTTAGTGCGAAACTTTGGTTATGCCAAGATCGCTATGTGGGCTATGATCACCGGCTTTATCACTAATATTCTGCTCGATTGGCTCTTTATCTTTGTCTTTGATTGGGGCCTTACAGGTGCAGCCTTAGCAACTATCGTTGGTGAGAGTAGTGCTTTTGTCTTTGCCCTTGGCTACATGATCTACAAAAGAGATCTCTACTTAAACTTCAATATCATTAAGCAGCTTAAGCTCTATGCGCCTATAGTACGCATCTCAATAGCACCTTTTGGTCTTACCATTAGCCCTTGTGTCATCCTCATTATCATCAACAATTACTCGGGTATCTATGGTGGTAATACAGCTATTGCTGTGTATGCAGTACTTGCCTATATCATCTGTGTGATTACGATGATCCTGCAGGCCGTGGGTGAAGGTGCACAGCCGCTCTTTAGCCACTATTTTGGTGCCCATAAGCTTACTGCTTTGTTCTTTACCCGCAATCTTGCCTATAAAAATGCCCTGCTCTTTGCCCTCATTGGCGGTGGTGCGCTCTTTTTCTTGCGTGACTATTGCGGCCCATTGTTTGGTGCTTCATATGAAGTAAGTATTGAAGTTGCCAACGTCATGCCGATCTTTGTTCTCGGCCTACCTTTTATCGCCATTATTCGTGTGACTACTGAGTGCTTCTATGCTACCGAGTTTAATAAGTACTCATACGTGCTCACATATATGGAGGCCATTATGCTGCTTATCTTCTTGCAGATCTTACCTCCATTCTTAGGACAATATGGCGTGTGGTGGGCTGTCTTTGCAAGTCAGTTTGCTGCAGCTTTAGTTGCCTTAGGCCTCAAGTACAAATACGACCATAAGCTCTTTTCTAAGCGCAACAATGTCCACAAACTGCACGCTATCTAATAAGCCAAAGCTAAAGGCAAAAGCCAATGCCACAAAATCCAATCAGAATCAGCCATGAGGCCACCACAATAGCAAAAGCTAGCAAAGGCCTTATGTCTAAGCCCTCTAGTTAATTAGTAGGCATCAAAAAAGCAGATCGTCCCCAAACAATCTGCTTTTTTCTTATCTAGCTAATCATAAGCCCACGAGCTCTAAGCCGCCTGCATAGCCATTACACTGCCACGGCATTCCCATGCCAATGCTAACAGCACATCCTATCCAGCATATATCTAAGCAGCACAGCCTATCCAGCGTATATCTAAGCAGCTCTGCTGCCTACTTTACCTAACTGCACCTTAGCTCTAAGGCGCAAGCACGCTCTTAGCAAAGATCAGAGCAAAGACTCATGCAATGCCTCTGCAAGATAGCTCTCATTAAGCTACTCAGCTAAGCTCTCTACATACGCAGCTTATTGGAGCTACTCACGCAGCAATGGGCTCTTTACCTAGCATCAGCATGCTAGCCCTTTGAGCTTGCATCTAAGCTGCTAGCTATGAGTGCTAGGCTCGCTCATAATGCATAGCTAAAGGCCCATGGGCTCATAACTCAAGGTGCTTAAGTGGCTGTAGCTTGCCTTTAGATCGCAAGCTGAGGTGGCTATAGATTGCTTATTTGAGCTTGGTGACCAGCTGCTCTATAGTCAGACGGGACTTTGGACGAATGTTAACCTGATTAGAGTCATTCTCAGCACGGTAGCCAAAGGTTACGACGCAGGAGGTGGTGAGATTTTTCTTAGAGAGCTCTAAGATCTCATCTACCTTACCATAGTCGATGCCTTCCATCATGGTGCTATCTACACCATAGGCTGCTGCAGCATAGACCATAGTGGTCATGGCCATGTAGGCTTGCTTGCAAGCCCACGCATTAAAGTCGCCGTTTTCCATATGTAAGTTGGCAAAGAACATACGGGACTTAGCCTGAGCTTCTTTAAGCTCGGCTGTTGGTAATCTGCCAGCCTTCTCGTCTGCCTCAAGTACGGCCTCTAAATGGCTCTCAGAGAGGCTCTTTAAATTGGCGATAACCACAGCGTAAGTGCTATCGTCATAGCGAGACATGTTGAAGTCTTTAATGCCAGGACGCAGTGCATCCTTTGCTTCACCACTTAAAACAAAGAAGTGGTATGGCTGATGGTTAGTTGAGGTTGGAGTTAAGCGTACGCACTCCATGATCTTATCCATCAGCGCCTCATCTACTTTCTTAGAGGCATCGTAATGCTTGGTGGTATATCTTGTTTGTAAAAGCTCAAGCAAGTCCATCTTTTCACCCTCAGTACAAAAAACTCATAGTGTGCCGCCTAGCAATAGACTCTGCAGCAACACATATACATCAGCCTATCACAATGTAGCCTCAATTACCTATCCTCAATGCATTTGCATTGTAATGAGGAGCCTCATACAAGCTCCCTCACGCCCTTGAGCTCGCCGCATAAACCATCTATAGAAGCAGCCCTGAACCGTCATTAAGCACTAGAGTGCATGGGCTAGAGCAAAACTCTCCATCTCCAGACGGACTACAGCATGCACTGCATGCAAGACAGTGCAGAGCAGTGCAGTGCAGTGCAGTGCAGTTTAGTGTCCAGCTTTGCTGTGCTGTGCTGTGCTGTGCTGTGCTGTGCTGTGAAGACGGTATTTCCCTGTTTTGGCACTTTGCATCCGTTACGCACTTTAAAGTTTGCCTTAACAGGAAAGTAACAAGCATGGCTCTTTAGTGGCTTGGAAAAGACTAGCTCTGTTGATGAGAGATCCAGTTGCTCGTGGTAATTTGGACACTAGCTAGGCTTTGGTAATGACTAGGACTTTCGATAGCTAGGATATAGCTTGGGCTTTGGGATGCAGCTCATGCATAGTTCAAGGATTAGCAATAAGCCATTGCTTGAATGAACTCGTCTGCATCTGTTTAACAGCTGCAGTGCTAGCTGTTAAACGCGTCAATTGTGATGTGCAGTTGTTTGGTCGTTTTGGACGTGTTTTAGCGACTTTTTGACCGATTTTAGTCGAGTTTGTTCAATTTTGCGGGAATTTAACGAGTTTTGAATTGATTGGTCTGGTTGGAGCTTGCGTAGCTGGCTCGTTGTGTTTGCGGTCTTGGCCGGCTCGTGGCAGTGGGATCTGGCTTGCGTGATGTGGCTTGCGTGAAAAAGTGGTGGGATAAAAATACAAAACCCCACGGCAAAGGCTGCTAAGCAACCTTTTTGGTGGGGTATTGAGTAAGCTTAAGAGCCTTGCCAAAACATCTCATTGCATGTGTAACAAGATGTTGCAAGGCTTGCCTAAAATGGCTTGGCAAGGATCTTTAGCTTCAAAGATCTCGCAGAATCAAAACATACACGAAAGCAAGGCTACTGCTTTTGAGCATTGCTAAATGCAGGCACAAAAGCAGCGCTTTGGAGTGCAAAGTTCTTGCTGCGCAAAGTGCCAAAAGACACCATGCGCAGTAAGAGCATTTGCTGCGTGCATAGTTTAATGGCTTTATTCGACAGCTAAAGTGCCACAAGGCACCTTAGTCTGACAGCAATTGCCCAGGGACAGCTTTCACTGCCATTTTCTGTCAGATAAAGTCGATTCTGTTGGCAACTTATATAAACCCCAAAGACCTTCTCAATCGTAAGATAGATAGATCTTTAGTGTCTGTATATTTGCCTGCAGTAGAAAACTATGAACACTCTTTACAGCATGTAAATGCCGTCAAAGAGAATATTTGCCCGATCAGCGTAAAAGCATTGCCATCTTTACTTTATACAAGCAAATGGCATAGCTTATTAAGCTACTTCATTCGCTAAACGGCGTACAAAGCATTAGCAAAGCGCTGCGATAGCATTAAGCCATCTGATAAACCATTGAGTGCCTTAAAGTTGCTCGGAGTTACTGGATTCTGAGCTTTTAAGACAGACCAATCTGGTGACAGCGGTTGCTGATCTAAGACTGCAAATTCTCTTATCTGCGCATTTTCTG
Source organism: Anaerobiospirillum succiniciproducens DSM 6400 (assembly GCF_000482845.1). Classification (GTDB taxonomy): domain Bacteria; phylum Pseudomonadota; class Gammaproteobacteria; order Enterobacterales; family Succinivibrionaceae; genus Anaerobiospirillum; species Anaerobiospirillum succiniciproducens. Next base: position 119,039 of record NZ_AXWV01000001.1, on the reverse strand, counting down.
AGTTGATAAGTTCTTCAAAGGTTACAGCCTCACCAGTTACTGTGGTTGGTGCAGCACGACTGATATTCATACCGTCGGCAGCAGAAATATCCTCAGCACGGGCTAAGATGTTCTCAAGACTAGCAGAGAAAGAAGTTCCACTGCTTGCCTCGGTACCGAACACCTCGGAGATTGGTGATTGTGCAAACCCATCAATCTTATTACTCTTGTCCCACCAATTTTCCCTGACATTTGGTGAGCCAACCGCATTGATAAGGGCGCTTGACATAGTTGTCTCCTAATTTTAAATACTTCTGAGGGAAGCAGAAGTACTCTAGGTTTTGCACATGACGTGCCATTTACAAAACAACTTAATCTTTTTGTGCAAAGCTGATATTTATGCCCTTTGCCATCACATACCAAGATCATAAGATCACGCGTCTTTAACGGCATTCTTTGCCGCTAAACAACTAAAATACCTAAAGATCACAGCGCCGCATAAGCGCCCTTGCCATCCTTTATGATCGCCTCAAAGCCATAGCCTATCAGCGCTAGCACCAACAAAACGTAGATAAAAAAGCCTCTTTGCAATCTTTGCCGCCCCATAATTTACCTTGCCACCACCTTGCCGCTGTTGCCGCCTCATGGCAAAAGAAATAAGATCACCGCCCTCAAAGATCACAAGGTGAGCTAGATCTCAAGTTATTCGATCAAGATCGCTGCAAGCGTATGTAACAAGATCATGCCATCAAGATCATAGCTTTCAGACTAGATCATTGAGATCAGAGCTTTTAGATTGGCTAGTTAAGATCACAGCTCAACCAATTCACACCCCCGGGCATTTAGATTAGAGCTTTTAAGAACGAGCATAAGTCAGGTCCCTTGAGATTGGATCACCAAGATCATGGCAAAAGATCAAGCTAAGGGAACTCCCCTCTTCATTATTTGGAGGCAGTAAGAGTATTTAAAACTGAGCGTGCAATATACCAAGCTAGCACTGGCGGGACGGCATTACCGATTTGGCGCTCAGTTTCACGAATGCCGCAAGCAAAAGTAAATGAGTCAGGAAAGGATTGAAGACGCGCTGCTTCGCGCATGGATATACGCCTAGAGAGGCTGTAATGAAACTGAATATTGCCATGGCACTCAGCTCGAATGGTATAGCCTTGCTCACCACTCACCTTAGCCTTACTCCACACGTGCGAAAACGCCTTATCTTCTGCTTTGTTTTCTAGGTCATAAAGAGCCTCTTGAGCTGTGATGGGTTTAGAGGCTAAAGGTTGAGGCGGACAAAATGGAGCAACATTATGGCGAACTCCCACAATAAAAACTCGCTCGCGTGTTTGCGGTACAGCATATTGTTCAGCGCTATAGAGCTGATATGAGACTTGATAGCCTAATGAAGAGAAATCAGCAATGATCTTATCTAAGGATGATTTGTGCTTCTTCATCAGCAAGCTGCCAACATTTTCAACCACTAAGACTTTTGGCTTAACTCTACGTACTGCCTCGACGATAGCGCTGTAAAGACCTGAACGCTTGCCTTGAATACCGGCCATCTTGCCATTGATCGATATATCTTGGCATGGGAAACCACCGATCACGACATCTGCCTGATCTGGCAGTTCGTCCAAGTGCTCATAGATGTCACCCTCGATAATTGGATGTTCAAAATTCATGCGGTAAGTTTTGCAAGCATGAGGGCTAAGCTCATTTGCATAAATGATATCGAACGGCAATTGCGCATAGTGCTTACTCAGAAAGTCGAATCCGCCAATAAATCCTAAGTCCATGCCGCCAGCACCAGAAAATAAAGACACTACGCTAAACCTATCTCTTTTGCTGATGCTTGCTGCCGTGCAACGCTCTAACTCATCAGTAATAAGATCGCGCTCCATCTTTTTATCATCATTTAAGCGGATCTTCTTAGCAGATGTGCGTAATGCAGAAGTGTTGTTCTTATGCATTTGAGTGTCTTGAGCTAATGAAATCATTTTCATAAAGTTTCTGATGGAGATGACCATCGTTCTGCACTATACCATGCTCACTACGATAGCTATCATGGAGTAAGCCACCATAGCTTTGCACCCAGCATAGCGGATACTAAATGCCTATATCTGCAGTTTAACTCGGCTAAGAGCTGTAGCTTAGCCGTTAAGCGTTGTGCAGCTGCATTTTGATGCGCAGCCTTAATGAGGACTGGTCGAGGCATTCAATGCTTTTGATGCCTAAGAATGCAAAAGGCCCCGCCAATTCAATTGGTGGAGCCTCTTTATTATTTAGCCTTGAGCTAGATGCTACTGCTAGCTATAGAGCGCATCGTGTGCATGGCAACTGATCTGCCATGTCTGCCATGAATGGCACTGCTCAGGCATGTGACGCAGCATAATTGCTAAGTTAGCCTAGCAGGCTAATTTAGCTAGCTGCTTGGTGCTTGCTGAACTTGCAAGCATGCTCGCTTGAAAGGTTGCTAGCTTGCTGCTTGCTTAATTACTTCTTATCAGCGGCAGCTGTGGTCTTCTTAGCTGCTGGCTTCTTAGCTACAGTCTTTTTAGCAGTGCTTGCCTTCTTAGCTGGAGCCTTGGTCTCGCTGGTGCTATCAGACTTGGCCTTGGTGGTCTTTGCTGCAGTAGTCTTCTTGGCTGCTGCCTTCTTTGGGGCATCCTTGGCTGGTTCTTGAGCCTTTGGCTCTTCTTGAGTATTGGTCTCAAGCTCAACACCGTTCTTCTTAGCCTCGGCAATGTAGTATGCCTTACGCTTCTTCATGGTCTCTGCTGAGAAGAAGAATGAACGCTCAAGTGGAGCCTTTTCCTTAGAGCCCTTTTCCATGATTGGGTTTAAGTACTCAAGTAAGCGATCGATGCTGCGGTTTAAATCGTTACGCTCTGATGCCTTCTTGCACTGCTCTGACCAATCCTCGCTCAGTAAGCGCTCTAATGCCTCAACCCATGGAGCAATTTCTTCATCGGTAGGCACACGATAAAAGTCTTTTAAGGTCTTCTCTGGGGCCTCAAGTAAAATACCACCCTCGCCTACAGCCTCAGGTAAACCACCGCTCTTTGATGAGAGCACTGGAATGCCATTGAAAGTAGCCTCAGTAGCTACACAGCCCCAAGCCTCGTGCCATACAGATGGAGTTACTAAGACCTTAGTAACATCGTAAACTAAGCGAATGTCATCAGTGTGCTCAGCAACATCGATGTTTGGCAGGTTGACCATGCCAGCTGGTAAGAAGCGTGAGCCGTCGTCATTGTGCATGTGGTTAAAGATCTTGTAGTAATCGCCTACGCTCTTAACTACTAAGAACTTCTGCTCAGGATGCTTGCGGGCAAATACCTCAGCGATCTTAGCAAAGATAGCTAAACCCTTTTCAGGAGTTGGGTTTACTAAGGTTACATACTTAGCCTTAGCTACATCACGATTTGGTACAGTGACGCGCTCTTTGTAGATGAACTGACCCACAGCCTTAACATCAATACCGTCTACCTCACGGTACATATTGGCAGTAGCCTCAGATGGAGTGAAGACTAAGTCGCAATCTGGGAAAGCAAAGGAGCGGTGCAGGCCATTGCATAAAGCATAGACTACAGGAATACCACGAGCCTTAGCCTCATGACGCACTAAAGCAGAGAAGCAGTCGCCTGAGTAACCGATAAGTACATCAGGATTGAACTTCTCTAAGAACTGTACAAACAGATCAAAGACCTTGCCTTGGTCCTCTGCAGTAACGTCGTTAGATACGTGACCCTTGGTACGAGCTACGATGTACTCAACACCAGTATCAGTAAACTGAATGTAGTTAGCATCAGGCTGTGCATTTACCTGCTTGGCAATACGCTCAAATACGTTTAGACCCTGTGGATCATCAGCAACTAAAGCATTTAAAGCCTTTACTTGGAAACCACGTGCAGCTAAAGCCTCAAGCATAACCTTGTTATGAATTGCTGCACCGTTGCTGTTGTCATGTAAGGAAGGTAATGAGTACCACAGAATCTTATAGGACATTTTTTCCTCGCAGATGATGAAAGACAGCTCACTGTTGTCCTTAACAACGCTCATTGCTAGGCCATGCTCAGCGCATTCAAGCAGCCTAGCTGTAGCTGTTGCAACCTAAAACTAGGACATCACAGTACTGTTGGCGCTTCAAGCCTAAGGCAAACACACAAGGTGCGCTCTCTTTCCAAAGTAGCATGTCAAAGATCTTAAAGTCTAAGTAACTCAAGCTAAGCTGCAGCTACAGCCGCAAGCAATACTCTAGAGCTTGTTGTTACTTAGGTTCTTTATATCTTTGCCATGGGTCAAAAATTAATCTTATCCTGACAGCGGCGTGATAATTACGCCTGTTCATCAGGCACTAATCTATTTATTTTAGCAAACTTCAGCCATAGCATTACAGCTATGATGATAAAGAGATCAATTAATCAAGCTAAATACTCTCGCAGCGATCCCGCTGCGACTTGAATTTACGCCGTAATCTAAGGCATGAGCATGCTGCATTTTATCTTTTGCCGCCACTTGCTCTTATGTGCCTGTACTCTGATCTCTTGCTGCCTTACGCTCTTGATCTTCTGCAGCTTCGCTAGCTTGCAAGCAGCTTTATTACTCGCTTGAGAGCTGATGTATCGCTCGTTTGCGAGCAGCTGTATTTCACGCCTGCAAGCAGCTTGATTGCTAGCTTGATAGCTGCTGTATTACTCGCTTGCAAGCTGTTGTATTGCTGTTTAGTTGCGGCGTAAGGTGAATTTGGTGATCTCTGATGGCACTAAGAGACGGCAAGAGAAGCCTGACCAAATACCAGTGCCATTGCTTACATAAAGGCTTGAGCCTCTACCAAGATCATACATGCCAGACACATAGCCTGCATTGAAGTGGGCAATGAGTGGCTTTAAGAAAAACATAGTGCCGCCATGAGTGTGACCACTTAAGATAAGATTGGCCTTGATATCAAGATCGGCTACAGCATTAGGCTGATGGGCCATAAAGATAGTGGCTACGGCCTTGTTAAGCTCGGAAGCGATGCCGGAAATTGGGCGTGACTTAATGCTAAAGGTAGCACCAGCGCCATCTAAACTCTCTTCGTTAAAGGCTTGCTCAGTGCCATGGGAGCTTGCTGCAGGTGCGCTAATGGCTGTGTAGCTGCCGTACTTGTATGGTATAACGTTCTTTAAAGCCGCCTCAGGATCAGCCTTAACTTCACCTAAATTTACACCACGAATATCAGGAATACCGGCCACCTGAATAGAGAATGCGCCCTTGCTAATGAGAACGCTTTCATTGCGCAGGAATTTAACGCCCATTTGCTCCCAGGTCTTGACCCAAGAGTTTGCGCCAGAGTAATACTCATGATTGCCAGTTACGGCTAAGACACCGTTGGTAGCACGCAGATCTTCAAAAGGTTTAAACTCATCTTTTAGTGCAGCTACTGATCCATCCACAAGATCACCAGTGATTAAGACCAGATCTGGATCTAATGAATTAGTCTTAGTAACTACGCCCTCAAGAAAATCACGCTTTAGAACTGGGCCAATATGCAAGTCAGTAAGCTGCACAATGGTGTAGCCATCAAATGCCTGTGGCAGACCACGGACATAGACAGTGTGCTCAACTACATTTGGGGTGCGTAATTGTGAGAGAGTACCAGTTAACGCGCTAATAAATGCCACAACTACAATAACGGTATTAATGCGACCTAAAGGCCATGGCTTAAAGGCAACGGTACCTGTAGCTGAGGCGCTCTTGGAGCCCTTACCCACGCCACGACGGCCTGAGGATCTTTTTTCAATGTAGCGTGCCACGCTACGACCGAGCAACACGAGATCTTTAATGAGAGCACAGACTACACTTAGCATTAAGAAGCTGTAGAGAACCTCTAAACACAAGATGACATTGCTTGGCAGCTTCGGCGTTAAAACACCGCCGCTATACATATAGATAAGGTACTTGCTGCCACAAAAAGCGAGCACCAAGGACAATACAAGCTTATAGACAAGCTTGAGCTTTAAAGGAAGCAAGAGCGAGGCAATGGCATAGATTACAAAGATCGCTGCAGATATATGTAGCGCGGACATTAATTACTCACCAAAACATTTAGCATCAGTACTAAGAGGCTCACATTATATCCATAAGCACAGCTTTGTCCGTTAGATCCGTCGCAAGTTCTAACATATTGGTGCAAGTTTCTAGGCAAATCCACCATCTAAGGCAACTAAGCTAGTCGCATCGGACCCCCTAAAAAACGCCCCCCATATTCATCTATAGATTTCATAAAAATTGATTTTGTTGGGGGTTAATTTTTAAAGATAAAAATGTGAATTAAATCACTGATAATATAGTGTCCTAATACTATAATAAGTTTACTCAAAAAAATTAAGCTTCAAAAGAAATGGCAAAGATTCCTCTTTGCTGCTCTTTTATAGAATAATTATGACATTTTGGGAACATAAGATCTTTGATCTTAAAATTCCCCTTTATATTTAATTTTATTAATTTTTTTTGAAGAAAATTCTCTATTTGGGAATTTATTTTTTAGCTTAAAACAAATAGTTGTAGAAATAAAATAAAGGAGTTGTTTGAATGGCTAAGGCTAAGACTCATGTAAAGGTTATTCACGAAGTCAAAAGACATGAGATTGACAATAAATGGGTACTTTGTTTCCAATATTGTAATTATGTCTATGATGCTAATACTTCTGAAACAGGGTATAGATTTATTTGGAGACAACCTAATGGAGATTTACTACCTGCAATGGGACAAGCTAGAATCCCTAAAATGTCAGATATACTTTATTTAGTTAGTAAAGCTATGGAACAAGGGTGGGGAAATTTAGAGGAAAAAGAAGTAGACGTAAAAGAATGTGTTATAAGTCTGGATTTTGACGACTAAACCTTTTTTTCTCTTTAATTCTATGTAATAACCTAGCTCCCTTAAATAAATATAGGGCATCACAAATAGGCCTGTTCGTACCTAGAGACTGTGTACGAATCAGGTCTATCCTCGCTTAATATCTAATCGGCTTATTGGCAGATCGAGTGCCTTTACTAATTCTTTTTGTTGTTTTGAAAGAGCCGAAGTTAATACCCATCCATCATTCTGTTTCCAGCATGTTATGTCTCCAAGCCTAGCTATTGCGCTATCCAAGCCTTTACGAGACTTCGTCAGATACCCTCTCAGCTTGTTTTCAAGAGTTTTACGCAATATCAGTCCAATGATTGCTAGAGACAGTTTTCCATTGATTCTTAACCTGTACTCTTTCATCTAAAATGTCATTCTTGAAGATGCCAAATGACTTCTCAACACAGTCTTTAGCTCGGTAAATATCTAGCACTTCGTTAGGTGATAAGTCTGTCCTAGTACAGAACAAAGCAAAACAGCCGCATATTTCTAAAAGCTCTGAGTAATGCTTCTCTTTGAGCTCAAATCTTAGTCCATCATCAGTTTTTAGCTCTTCAGCAATCTTTGCTACATATGAGTTAAGTGTTGATTCTTCTCTTGCTGAAGACTGTTAGTGCGTTTTTCATGGTGGCTTGACTTGATTGCTAGTCGGCTGTGCAAGATCGCACTTTTACATACCAATAGAATGAATAGAACAGTCAAAAGCGCCGTTAACGTCACAAACAAATCATGTTAAGTTCGCTGTTTATTAGCACTTTGAGCAAACTGTGATATCTTGTGAGCTCATCACTGGCGTAAATAGCTTTTCTTGTCTTACGCTAATTGTTAGGCTAATCCGATAGTAGATCAAAAGTTAATAGAGCTATCCACAAAATGGCTATGACTCCTCACTACGTGCACTACCTTCTTACTCAAGGTGATTTGCTCAACCGTATTCTCGCATTTAATGCTGACTTCTCGGCTAGACAATATCGTCAGCGAGCCCAAAGTCATCCTGAGCAGATTAAAGACAGCTTATATACTGTTCATCCAGAGCTGGCACGCTTTCATGAAGAGAACAATATCTCATACTACTTTGAGAACAATATTGATCGTCTGTGTTTAATTCGACAAGCTGAACTTGAGACTTTGCTCGTCTATATCGGTGCTTGCATTAACTCCCGCGCTTTAGCCGGTGTGATGATTCAAGATGAAAAAGATCAGATCTACGAGCAAATTGGTCGTGATGCCTATAACTTTGCGCTTGATTACGGCTATCTCATTAAAAATCTCGACTTTGCACTCAACCTTGCTTCTTTAAAAGAAGACTGTACCTATCTTGGCCTGTGTGCCTTAAAGTGCATTACTCCACTCTTTAGCTCTAACGAGCTTCGAGAGTACTTTATTGAGCTCTTGCTGACCTTCACCAAGACCCATGGCTTAAACCCAAATATCATCACCTCACGTGAGCACGTGCTGTCCATCATTTACCCAGTAAATGACAATATCAAGGCCCCGTATCCATCACAGATGAATACCCCTGCTCAATACAGCGCTTTTGATAACACCAATCAAATGATTGCCGCTCGTGATGCCATGGAGGAACAAAATAAGTCAGGTACCACAATTAACGGTCTATCTGGTCTTATTCACGCTGAGGGCAACTTACCAACTCTAAACCAAGATAACGAGGCAAAGACCCCTGCTCAAGAAAATGCCGAGGCAGAGGCAAGCTCTGCCAATGACGCCCAAGAGATGGCCTCTCTTGATAAAGCAGCCACCCAAGATCCTGCAGCGCCAGCTCAAAGCACCGCAGCTGATGCCACTCCAGCTCAGGCAACTCCGGCAGATACTAATGGCGCTGCTCCATCTGCAACCGAGGCCCCTGCAGCCGCCAACGATACCAATGCAGCTGCTAATCAGCCTCACACAGAGGCTGAGGCTGCTGCAAACGTAAATGCAAATGCAGACGCTACCGCTACTGTAGCTACCAACGCTGATGCAAATGCAGCTGCAACTGCACCAGATAATGCTGATGCATCTTCAGATGCTGCAGCAGCTCAAGATAGTGCTGCAAATGCTCCTGCCGCTCAGAGTAGTGGCGTTAAGGAGCCAGTATTAAGAGCAGATGGCAAGATCGACTATAGCATTGTGCCTGAGGGCGTGGGTGCGCCTTTAGAGGTTACCTATGCTGATGCCGCTTTATATGGATCTTATATTGATAAGCGCAAGTTTAGAGCCGCATCTTTAAAGCAGCGCCAAGTGCAAAAAGAAATTTTAATGGGAGTTCCTCAAGAGCAAAAGCAAGTTGAGGAACAGCAGCTCATTACTTTAGAGTTCGGCGCTAAGCAGGTCTTTGATCTCACCGCCGTGATCTTAAAGTTCCAAATCGATGAGCACTGGCACGAGTACTTACAAGAATAGTCCACCAACTGTTAATTGCTCTTCAAACAGCCTGATTAAGCAAGTCTTAGTCAGGCTGTTTTGTTATGGGTAAAGACTGCCACAACATGCTCGGTTGTGACGTGCTGCCTTTGGGGTTATCAAGATTCTTTTTGAATGACGGCATGGTCTCATTTCCACTAGTAGCTTGGGTCATATTCCTTTGGCATGTGCTGGCGTTACGGTTACTGCTTTTGCTTGGGCATGTGGCGGCGATGCATTTGCTGCTGGTGCTGGTGCTTTGCTGATCTCGGCCTTGCTGCATAGCGCTTGCGCTTTAGGCTTTTGCAGGCGTGGAGCTTTTTTTTGATTGGGCTGCGTTGTGTGGTGGTTATGCTGGGGATGGTATTGGTGAGATATTTCATTAATTTGTAGATTTTAGTTTGGTCGTCATTGTAGTGGTTTAGGTTAGTTTGTGGCTAGTGGTCGGTTTGTGCTTTGGTGCGTCAGTAGATTTTGTTGAGGTAATGTTTGGTTTTTAGCGTGAAAATGGCGTAAATATGGGCTTTTGCGGGGAGGTGAGGTATTTTTGGTCGACGTTGTAGCTAGATGGAGCTTTTATGATGGTTTTTGAGAGGTGATTGGGTAGCTAAAAGTTTTAGCTTGTTCACACTTTTAAACAAAATCATCTCTAATGAGGGGGAGTTGGGAGGTTCTTATGACAAAAATCATATGATAGAAAAACAGTTGGGTAGACAATCTACCCTGTAGTTTGCACACCAACCTTAGATTTTCGAAAGTTGGACTAGGAGTTACGTCTATGAAATTTTCTTCTTTATTAAAGACCGGCGCAGTTTTATGCGCTTCAGCCTTCATCGCTGCTGGTTGCGGCGGTTCAGATAACAAGACCTGGACCGTTACCTGCCCATGGGCTCCATCTGGTGTAGCTGCCATGGTTTCTCAGAAGGCTGCTTCCTTATCTACCAAGTACGTAAAGGACACCACCTTAGTTGCTGAGGCTGTTAAGGGTGACACCGCTACCATCAATACTTGGGTTATGGATAAGAAGGGTGGTGATCCTGCCTTAACCTTCATCAATGAGGGTCTGCTTGCAATTACCCCAATCATTGATGCTAAGAAGGCCAAGTATAAGGAAGATGACTTCATCGTTATTCAGAACCTCTACTCTGCTGTATTCGTTCTCTCTGCTGAAAACTCCTTAGGCGTTAAGTCCATCGAAGACCTACAGAAGTACGTTAAGGATGGCGGCAAGATCAACGTTGCTGTTAACGGTGCTACCTCTGCTGAAGCTTTCTTAGCTACCGCTTTATTTAGCGACATGGGTGCTAAGGACTTCAAGGTTACCCCATACACCTCTGCTGCTGAAGCTGCTCAGGCTGTAGCTAAGGGCGAGACCAACTTTGCTATCTCTCACCAGACTCAGATCATGGAAACTGCTCAGCAGGGCAAGGTTAACGTATTAGCTGCCTTCTCTGACAAGACCATCGAATACGGTCCATTCACTGGTGTTAAGGGCGTTGGCGAGTACGGCTACCCATACATCATCAACACCTGTATCGTTGCTGCTCGTGCTGGCACCTCCGATGCTGATGTTAAGAAGCTCCAGGAGCTCTACAACTCCATTACCACTGACCCTGACTTCGTAAAGTGGGCTCAGGACACCATGCTCATCGAAATGCGTCCAATGGATGCAGCAGCATTCAAGGCTCACCTTGAGTCAGTACGCGAGCTGGTTAATACCTACAAGGATAAGGTATTAGGCTAACCATAAGCTTTCCAAGACATAACAGTCTCTAAAGACTGTCAATAATCCTATCACACACACTCAGAGGGCACGGCCCAATACTTTCTTGAGTATGCCGTGCCCTTTTTTTACCCAAAATAAAGCCCCGTGCACGTGCACAAAAGCCTTATAGCATCAGGCTTTTCATTAAAATTAGCTGTTTTTTGCAGGTTTAACGCGAGCTTAGTTGTGCTTAAGCATCAACGCAAAATTGCCTAAGTGGCGACTACGGTCGCGTTAAAGCTGGTACGTAACTAATTTGCTTATGCATCTTAGTTTTTGTGAGGGTCTATGAACTTTATCTTCGACAAAATTGACGTGTTGCGAAACGCAACGCGCAACGGACTTGAGCACAAAACGTTCTCATATCCGTCAAATCTGACTGCAGGTATCATATGTATTTTGCTAGCCGGACTCATGCTGGTAATGATTCCAGGCCAGATCGAAATCTCAGAAAAGGATGTGGTCTCCGGTCGTGACTTCCCTAATCTTCTGATGTATCTGATGCTCATTTGCTCAGCTGTACTGATCTTAAAAGATCTCTACCGCATCATGACCAAGCAGCCACTCGAGATGAAAACAATCAATCTGTACACAGAAGTTAAGGCTTTAGTGATTATCGGTATCTTAGTTGGTACCTACCTCATCTCAAGCCTGAGTGAGATGTTCATCTTAGGTTCACTTTTCTGCGTGCTAGCGTTTTTAATCTTCTTTAACTGCCGCAAGCCACTTTACTATGCGATTACCTTAACTCTTGCAGTCTTAATTTGGGTTGCATTCCGTTTCGGTCTTGGCGTTAATTTCTAGGAGTAGTCCATGTCAGAGTTTATTATTCCAGCATCGGCGCTTCTATTTACCTTTGAAAACATCATGTGGATTAACTTAGGTGTTTTCATCGGCGCTGTATTCGCTTGTATTCCTGGTCTGAGCGTAATCCTGTGCGTGATTCTGTTCTTACCTTTAACCTATCAACTTACCGCCATTCCAGGCATGATGTTCTTGCTCGGTATTTACTGCGCTGGATCGTATGGTGGATCGGTATCGGCGATCTTAATCAACACGCCAGGAACACCTCATGCTGCAGCAACTATGCTCGATGGCCACCCGCTGTCTAAGAAAGGTCGCTCCCGCGTTGCTCTGAAGGTTGCACTTTACGCATCTACCATCGGTGGTACCATCTCAGCTTTCATGCTGCTCTTCTTAGGCCCTCAGGTGGCTAAGGTGGCAGCTCAATTAGGCACCGCTGAGTACTTCATGGTGTGCGTCTTTGGTTTAACCATCATCGCTGGTGTATCTGGCAAGTCCATCATCAAGGGTATTATTTCTGCCTGTATTGGTCTTGTGATCTCTTGCATCGGCTCTGACCCAATGACTGGCTATGACCGTTTAACCTTTAATGTTGACCGCCTCTACTTAGGTTTAGACTTAGCTATCTGCCTCATCGGTCTGTTCGCCTTAATTGAAATTATTGCTAAGGCTGACGGTACTATTCAGCAGCTTAAGCTCTCTGAGCGTAAGAAGCTTGATGACGGTGTTATCACCAAGGATGAGAAGAAGCGCATGGTGCGCCCAATCTTAATGTCCTCCTTCATCGGCTGTATGGTGGGTATTATCCCTGGTACTGGTGCTGCTGAGGCTTCTTGGTTCTCATACAACCAAGCTAAGAACATGTCCAAGCACAAAGAAGAGTTCGGTCATGGTTCTGTCGAGGGTATTGCTGCAGCTGAGTCTGCTAATAACGCTGTTACTGGTGCTACTTTAATTCCGCTGCTCACCTTAGGTATTCCTGGTGACGGTACCGTAGCTATCATGCTCTCAGCCTTAATGATTAACGGCCTCAACCCTGGTTTATCTTTATTCACCACTGACGGCGACATTATGTACGCCATCATGTTAGGTCTGATCTTAGTTAACATCTTCATGTTAATCCAAGGTCGTTACTTAACTCAGCTCTTTGCTAAGGTGGTTGCTGTTCCTCAGGAAATCTTAACTCCGATCATCGTAATCTTCTGCTATGCAGGCGCTTACTCCATTAACAAGAACTACTTTGACGTATCTGTAGCTCTGTACTTTGGTATCGCAGCATGGCTGTTACGTAAGCTTGATCTGCCAGCCATCCCAATCTTATTAGGCTTGGTACTTGGCAACATGACTGAAACTAACTTCCGTCGTGCACTGATGCTCTCTGATGGCAACATCTCCATCTTCTTTAGCTCAGTTTACTGCTGGATCTTCATCGCCCTCATCGTTCTGGCCTTAGCTGCCATCATCAAGGGCAAGATCTCAGAAGAGCGCAAGATGCGTGCTCTACATAAAGAAATGGAAGCTGAAGCTGCAGCAGAGGCTCAGGCAGGCGTAGCCACTGCAGCAGCAGCCGCTACCGCAACCGCAACTGCCGCTGCAAGTGCAGATGTCTCAGCTAACGCAGCAGGCTCTGATGTAGCAGCTGACGCAGCAAGTGCTGACAACACCTCAAGAGCTGAGGCTCAAGATGCAGCCGATAGTAATAAGAGTGGCAAATAGCCACTAACAGACACGGAACGATACGTTCCTAAACCATCCTAGACTGCAGTTATTAACCTTAAGTTCCTCCGTTTACTGCAGTCCTAGGCCAAGCAAGCTGTGCGCTGTAAGTTTTAGCAGTCCTACTCGACAAACAGTACGGCTTAGGTATCTCCGAACATATGCCATTACCACCTAAGCTTATTGCGCATAGCTGCCCTAGTTTATGCACTTATCAACAAGAGGCCTTAAGGCCTCTTTATTGTGTATAAGCTAGCAATAAAGACGATTTTTTAACTGACAATGCCACGACGTATCGTATAAGACAATCAAGTCTAGGTTTAAAGGTGCGTAAGTAAGGCATTGCAAAGGGAATGACTATGAGCCAGGTAACTCGTCCAAACATTATTTTCTACTTCACCGATCAGCAGCGTGCCGACACCTGCGGATGCTTTGGTCAACCTCTTAACATCACCCCAAACTTAGATAAGCTTGCATCTGAGGGTGTAAAGTTCAACAAGGCTTTCTCCCCACAGCCAGTTTGTGGCCCATGCCGTGCTCTGTTCCAAACCGGTAAGTACGCCACCGACACCAACTGCTTTAGAAACAACAAGATGCTGCCTCATGACGTTAAGACCCTGGCTAACTACATCGAAGAGGCCGGTTATGAGACAGCCTACATCGGTAAGTGGCACTTAGCCTCTGAAGGCGAGCTTGAGCAAAAGCCTACTGTAGACCACACTGTTACTGCAATTCCTAAGGAGTACCGTGGTGGCTATACTGGTTTCTGGCGTGCCGCTGACGTATTAGAGTTTACCTCTCACGGCTATGATGGCTTTGTGTTCGACGAGAACAACAATAAGATCGACTTTAAGGGCTACCGTCCAGATTGCATCACCGACATGGCCTTAGACTTCTTTGCAGTGCGTGACAAGTCCAAGCCTTTCTTCATGACCATTTCTCAAATTGAGCCACATCACCAGAACGATCACGCTCACTACGAAGGTCCAAATGGTTCTAAAGAGAAATACAAGAACTTCACATTGCCACACGATCTTGAAGTATTAAAGGGCAATGCTGCTGAGGAATACCCAGATTACTTAGGCCAGTGCGCATCATTAGATGAGAACTTAGGCCGTCTAATTCAAAAATTAAAGGATGAGGGTATCTACGATAACACCGTCATCATCTTTGCCTCTGACCACGGCTCACACTTCAAGACCCGTAACACCGACGCTCACTTAAATGGCTACGATGATTACAAGCGCTCCTGCCACGATGCTTGCCTGCGCGTACCTTTAGTTATCGCTGGCGGCCCATACAAGGGTGGCATTAGCTTAGATGACGTAGTTTCAACCGACTCTCTGCCAAAGACCATCTTATCCTTAGCTGGTGTTAAGGTTGGCGACAAGATGATTGGTGAAGACCTCATCGACGTAGTTGAGCACAAGGATCCAAGCCGTAAGCAAGAAGCTTTTGCTCAGATCTCTGAAAGCCGTATCGGCCGTTGTCTACGTACAGACAAGTACACTTACTCAGTCTACGCTCCAGGCGTTAACGGAGGTGAGAAGGGATCTTCTGATCTTTACCGTGATGACTTCCTCTACGACCTCGAGAAGGATCCATATCAGCTCAATAACCTCATTGCAGATCCAGCTTATAAGGACATTAAGCTTGAGATGCGTGAGCGTCTGCTTGCATGGATTGAGAAGGCTGAGCACACTCGCCCAACCATCGAGGACTAATTCCTTTTCTTAATAACCCTGAGTAGACCTCTTACTCAGTGCAACTACCCAAAGCCCAGATCGATTAATCGCTCTGGGCTTTCTTATCTAGACACCACCACAGCAACAGCAATCAGCAAGGCACACTAATCGGCAAGGCCCGGCAATCTGCCCTTACACAACAGTCTACTCAGGCACAGTAATCGACAAGACTCAGGAGTCTGCCTAGGCACAGTAATCAGTCAGGATCAGTACTCTGCTAGGGTCAGTAATCGGTCTTGGCTCATCACATCGCCACACTAACTGAGCCAATGATCTTGGCTTTGAAATGACTTCACAAAGGGAGATGGGGTTGTATTTGTCGGCGATGACCCTTAATAATAGGCGCTATCTGTGATTTAATAGCTGCACGCCTTTGCCGCACAGACATTGCCCCTGCATTGCCACAGCATTGCTGTTGTCGCCTTTAAGGTCGCTTTTTCGTGACCATTTTTGTCATTTTGACCATTGGAGATACTCATGGCCCATCTGCAGTTTTTAGTGAAACCAGTCTCTTCACTGTGCAATTTAGAATGTGAGTATTGCTTCTATCTTGATTTGGCAACTCATCAGCACGATAAACCACGCAAGATGACCCGCGAAGTGTTATCTCTCTTGATGGATAGAGCCGCTGAATACTTTATTCAAGATCCCAATGACAAGGATGGCACCGAGGTTACTGCCAATGGCGCAGCTACTGCTGCAAATGGATCTGATATTAAGATCATTGATGGTGAGCACTCAGTAAGTTTCTTGTTTCAAGGCGGTGAACCTACTTTAGCTGGTGTCGAGTTTTTTAAGGCGGTAATTGAAGAGCAGCAACGCGCTTTTGCCAAGTTTAATGGTCGTGTTCCGGTATTTAATAGTATTCAGACTAATGCCTGTCGCTTAAGCGAGGAGCTCGTCTCATTGCTCAGTGCCAACCACTTTTTCTTTGGTGTATCCTTAGATGGCCCTGCTCATGTCCATGATGCCATGCGCTTTTACAAAAACGGTCGAGGCTCCTTTGACGAGGTCATGAAAGGCATTGAGCTCTTACGCCGCTACCATGCTGAGTTCAACATCTTATGTGTAGTTACCGATATTGTGGTTAAACATATTGCAGAGGTCTATGCCTTTTACAAAGATCACGGCTTCTACAATATTCAGTTTATTGCCTGTCTTGACGCATTTGCTGCCATGCCACCGCATCCATGCACTACTGACCCCAAGCCAAGTGCCATCCCATTTAAAGCAGTTGAGCAAGCAGAGCACTACCACGACTGCAGCTGCGCAATTAACAGCTCATCCGATGCCGCCGATCATGCACCCCACTCTTGTGGCTGTACAGATAATGCCACCGCTCTTAGAGTTGCTTCGAATACGCCAGCTTCATGTGCTAGCGATGCAGCTAAGGACGCATCAGCTGTATCTGATGGCAAGCGCTTCTTGTCAGATGAGGCCTATAGTGAGTTTTTGGTCAAGGTCTTTGACCTCTTCTATGATGATCTCATCAACAAAGGCGAATACGTCTCTATTAGGCATATCGAAAACTATATTGCACTTTTGCTCAATATGGAGATCAACGCCTGCAATATGACGGGTGTATGCCGTATTCAGAATGTTATTGAAGCATCAGGCAAGGTCTATCCATGTGACTTCTATGCCCACGATGACTTTGTGCTCGGCGATCTTAAAGATAATACTCTTGCTCAGATCATGAACTGTCAAAAGGCACAGCAATTTGTAAACACCTCACGCATTGAGAACGGCTCATGCCTCAAGTGCGACTACTTTAAGCTCTGTCGTGGCGGTTGCGTACGTGAAAGAGAAAACAACGTCAACATCAGATGCGCTGCCTTTAAGAATTTCTTTGCTGCTCGTCTACCTAAACTACAGCACGCTGCTGCTATCCTCAGCGGTATGCAAGGCTAAAACAAAGAGCCAGATGCTTAGGAGCAATGCGTAAGCTTACTCATGATCTTTAGTCTGACTCATGTTTTTTGGTTTAGCTAATGAGCTTTAGTTTGAATCATGAGCTTGCAAGGATTTGCTTTGCATTAAGCTGCGTAGTGTCGAGCCTATGCGGCTGTGAAGGCTCTTTATGAGGTGGTTTTGCATGGATGGTTAGCAATTAGCCTTAGTCGCTGAGGGGTGCTTGCAGCGCAATGAAGCAGCGCAATGGAGGGGAGCCTGCAACGCAATGGAGCGGCGCGATGACGCGATAGAGCGGCGCTGCAGGGCAATTAACAGCAATAACAATATGAGTATTGATGGGGTTTACTACTTCGATGGCTCTGGTAATTTGCCTTCCTTGATGAGCTTACGGGCAATACGAATAGCAGTTTCGGTTTCGCATCCGGCAAACTCTGCTATCTCACGGTATGACCATGGGTACAGAGGGTAACGAGTTTTCAAGAAGTTAAGCGCATCAGAGACACGTGTTAAGCTCTTATCGTATGACATATGGGCCAGACGGCTTTCAGCGTTAGCAAGCTCATCTGAAATTGCCGCCATGAAATGCTCCATGAGATCGGTATTATCAGCTAAAAAATTGCTGCCATATGGAGTAATGCGCCATACCTTTGCAGGAATTAACATCTTGGCTGAGCAATGGTAAGTTTTTTGGCTAGAAAACCAAGTTCTATAGCCAAAGAACTGTCCGCTTTCGTATAGACGAATCAGACTTTCCTTACCATTGTCAACAACATGGTATAGACCAATCAGTCCTGACTCAGCAAAGAAAAATGCATCTGCAGTATCACCTTGATGGTAAAGATAGCTGCCCTTAGTTAAGTTTTCACAAACACTTACATCGCAGGACTTAAGTGACTGCAAAAATGAGGGGTCTAAAGTAGTAACGTTAACTTTAATATCGCTCTTTTCTAGCGTCATAGTTCAACCGACATTCATAGACAAGAAAACATAGCCAAAGCTTGTGCTCTTGTAATCACTCACACTCAAATACTGTCTTATGTACAGACTGTCATTAGTATATAGGCATAGCGCTGTGCTGCAAGAGTAAATTTAGTGATCTAACAAGCATGCATGCTCATTAATCAAAAGATCCAAAAACATTTTGTACTGACATCATACCTACCTTGATCTAGCTGAAGCTTAGACTCCCTCACAGTACTGTACACTTCCAAAAGAACTAGCTACACCAGCTCTAGTTAGCTATCTACCCTGTTGAGCTTGTTTTAGCACTTACCTACTTTTAGCACGCATTAACACAGCATTATCTATGACTTGTGCTGCATGAAAGCAATATTCTTATGCCTATCAACGTTCATCTTGATACTGCTTATGCGCACACTATGCTGCATCGCTTTGACGCTGCCTAGATTCTTTGCTTAGGCTCAAGCTGCACTGCCTAGATCGCTTTGCCTATGCACCTGCTGCACTGCCTAGATCGCTTTGCTTAGGCGCTTAAAGCGCTGTGTATGTTGCTGCGTAGGCCACTACCTACGGCGCTACTGATCTTATTGCCCTAAGTGCGCTACGTTGGTCGGTGCGCTCTGGTGTCTGCTTGCAGCGCTAGTAGCTTATTTGGTCTGTGTCCTTGTATATACGTATCTTGTAGCACGGGCATTATGAGAACCTGTTCTTTTCTTTGTTTGTTTGATTACAAGTTAGCACAGAATCTCTAAGGCAAAAGTGTAGATACCGATAGATAAGAGAATGCAGCCAAGGATGATATTGGCAAGCTTTGGAGATAATAAGCGCGAGATACGAATCGAGAAGAATGAGGTTACAAATGAGGCTGCTACTACAGTCATCACTACGGTAAGGTTGATATAACCAAGCTGCCACATGCCCTCAGCTACATAATCAATTGGCTTAGTGATGTAGCCATACATAGAGCCAAGACCACCGATTACCATCATGTAATTGGTGTATACCGGAACCTGCTTTTTGGTAACGAAATTAAGCTGATTGATGAGTGGAGCCATAATGGAGCCACCGCCAATACCAGTGAAGCCAGCTATGGCACCGCCTAAAGCGCAATAACAAGTACCCTTAGCAGTCTCTCCTTTTGTTGGATTTGCAGACTCCTTTTCTTGGCCTGGTCGTTTTAAGAAGGTCTTAATGGAGAGTACTAACATGGTAAGCACAAAGAAGCCTACGATGTACTCGCGCTGCACATAAAAAGACAGCTCAAAGCCTGCCTGAACGCCAACAATCATGGCTATACACCAAAAGGCAAGGCTCTTATAGCTAAGTGGGATGCGCAGTCTTACAAAGTTCACGAGGTTAATACAGGCAGTTGCAATCACAATAGACAGTGAAGTAGCAGCAACCATCTGAATTGGAAACATTGGGAACAAGGTTAAGAAGATCGGCACCATCAGCACACCGCCGCCAATACCAAAGACGGCCGACATCATATTGGTAACTACGCCACAAGCAATTAAAGTAGCTATAAGCATATAGTCCATAACCATGACCTCAGAAGTGCTAAACCTAAGCTCAGAAGCTGACTTACAAGCTAGCTAATGGGCACTTGTTAACTGGTGTCTTCTCAAACGACATGGTTATTGTTGCATATGGATTCTAAATACTCTTATGACCTTTGTCATATAAGGCTTGATAAAGCGTCAAATCTCGCTGGATTTTGTATTTTGCTACCTCAAGATACGCAAAAGCCCATCATATGATGGGCTCTTTTCATCTTGTAGCGTATCTCTTAGCGCTAGATAGCTGCACATGATAGGCTCAATAAGTAGCTGCTGAGGCTACTGGGGCCATGGCTCTGTCTGCCTACGAAGCTTTCTGTGCTACGTGCGTACATGCAAAGACGTTAGACTGCAGCACTGTATTGACTACATCGTAGCTGCTTGCGTCTTTCAAAATGCACGATCTGGCCTACTGTCTTGCTAAGCTCTGTGGCTATTTACGCGGGGAGATGGTGTAGGCTGGAGAGGACAGACGTACAAAGTTAACCTCTTGGTAACCCTTTTCTCTATCCTTTGGCATGTAGTCTGTGAACTTTAAGTTAGTCTTAACCCAGCCGCGCTTAACCTCATCACGATCGCTTGGCTCTAAGCTGCAGTCATGATAGACAAAGACCTCGTGAATATCGTTAGCGCCTTTTAAGATGACAGGGCTTTCCTCACCTGGCACAAATACATACCAGCCAATGGTGAGCCACTTGGTTTTATCGATGCGAGCATTGAAAGCAACGGAGCAATCTTCAGAAGTATCGTTCTTAACATCAATGCGAACATCCGCAGCTGCAAAAGGCATACATAAGAGTGATGCGCAGGTTAAAACAGCTGCTGCCACTGTCTTCTTTAACAGACTCATTTAAAGGAAATCCCTTGAAACACACCTAATAATATGGAACTAAGCATAACATCTCACGAGCTAGCTTAGATTGCTAACAATTCTAGCATTAAGCATCATTCAAAATCACGCATCCTTGCACATATAGCTAAAAACTTAGTGATTATATTGATACTTGTCCCATTAGTTGGGCAAAGATGATGGTGGCAAAGCTAGCATTATTTCATAGTTGGTATGTGCTAGCTTGCATGTTCCTTGGCCTAAGATAGTGGTAACAAAGCTAGCACTCTTTCAAAGTTGGTATATGCTAGCTTGCATGTTCCTTGGCCTAAGATGATGCAGGAAAAGCTAGCATCCTTTCAAAGTGGGAATGCGCTAGCTTGCTTGTTGCTGTGCTTATGGCGCTATGGTCGGAGCTATTTTTATGAGCTCGCTTGCTTAGCTACCTTTGGAACATTGGCTATGCATTTGAGCAATGAGTTCGGTATCGATATAAACAATCGCATCGTTACCTTCACCCTCAAGCTCAAGAACCGGCACATCATACTCATCGTATGTGTAGTTATTGATCTCCTCAATTGCATAATTGCCTGAGAGCAGACCATGGCTTACACAGATACCGTTAAACTCCGAGAAGACCATAGCATCAGTGCCTTGAACTGCCACAGCACCAATCACTTCACGCAGCTTTGCATTCAAGATCTGATTGATCTTGTGCTCGCCTGCAGCGCTATCTGCTGCAGCAGATGCGCCACTGGCGCTTTGGGCAGCTGATGCACTTGTGTCGCTTGCGTCTGCTGATGAACCTTTAGCGTCTTGGGTATTAGAGGCGGATGCATCATTGTTTGCAGAATTACTGTCATCGTTGGCGCTTGCCGCTGCTTGTTCGTTGAGGATTTCAAGCTTGGTGACGAGAGCTTCAGCGGCGGCCTCAGAAATGGCAATGGCCAGGGCAGATGCTCGCTTAACAGGAATCTGCTCTTTTGATAAGGCCTCGAGATCTTGTTTGATCTCGTCATTTACGGTGGTAAGTGCGGCCTCAGCGCGGTTGGCATCCATTACACGCTTAATACGCTCAGCTCGTAGAGCTTCCTCTTCTTCCTTTTCTCGTAAGGTAGTGATAACCGCTTGGACTTGCTCACTTTCTTTGATCTTGGCGCGGATCTTATCCATGTCAAACTTGACTGGCTTTGGAATATTGCCGGCGACCTCATCAAATGACTTAAAGTTCTGCTCAGATCCTGATGATGTGCTATTTGTGAAAGTGATAAAGCGCAGCTTTGCCATGAGTAAGGTAAAGCGACGTGCGTCTAATTCACTGTAGCGATTGATGGCACACTCATAGCCAAAGGCCATAGCGCTCAAGTGACGCAGACGAGCAGGCTTTTGTCCCCCCACTAAAATGGCTTGTAAATCACCCTCTACTTGGAACCAAGCATTAAAATCAATTGGTTCTTCTCGCTTTATCACCTCAAAGCAAGCAGCTAAGTACTCATAGACAAAGCGGATGCAGTTATCAGAGCTCTGTATTTTGTGAATACGCACTATCTCACTTGCTAACAGAGGCACTAATCCCTTTAAATCGGCCTTTGGAATGATGGATTGAACCATCTCTAAAGCCATATATCCACAGTAAAGAGTGTAGGATAAGTCTATATGCTGAACACTGCCATCAACCGTTCTTAACTCAGCTGGAATATTGATAAGTTTGATGCAGTTATATCTTTCTCTTAAGAAGGTGAGCTTACTGCATAAGATAGCAGTGGTGGTGGATGGTACGAGCTGTAAGTTGAGATTAGCCCTAAAAAGAGCACTTGCCTCTTTAAGTCCTTCCATCTCAATGCCATCAGCAAAACCTAAATCATAGGCAGTCTCAGCATGCAAGGCAAAATCAATGAGCTCAGCAAATCTCTGCTCATCGCTTTGATAGACATAAGAGTCAATAATAAAGCGATTGAAGCACAGCCCCTCAAGCTGATACTCACAGTTATCAGCATACTTGCGTTTAATCTCCTTAAAGTCAAAGACCTCAGATAAATCTACGCCAGCACTGAGGCTGTAGTAGCTTAAGTAGTCATCACAGAGCATGGTACGCAGCACTGGCTTAACAAAGCCATCGTAAAGCTGACCAATATGCTCATCGATAAATGGTGAGTTCTTATCATCGTAATGACTATCGTAGCAGTTATTAACTAAAGTAGGATTTGGCACGCACACCGCATCCTTAATGACAGCTACATCCTTTTCTTGGCAGCTAATCTCTGAGAGCTTATCTACATACTTTAAAAGACTTAAGCAAATGCTGCATGAGGTAAGCCTAGAGATAATGTGCTCATCGATGTCTTTGACAGAAGTTATCTCAATCTTATTGGTGCCATTATTAACATGACTGTACTCAAAAGAGGCCTTACGGGTCATGTCTTTTGGAATGACTAAGGACTTAGTTTTCATAAGTCCTCGCAGTGCTACCGCCACATTAGTAATAAACTTCAGGGCATACTTTAAGACTAATGGCGATGAGGATAGACGTGCATTACTAATAGAGCTTGAGAGCAATAATAAAGTAAGTAAAGCACCACCCTCTTGATTTGGAACCAAGCGGTTCAGGATATTGCTAGCACTTAAGGCCATATCCTTAATTAAATCAGGATAACGAACTGCGCCTACAGTGCATAAGTTCTGAATAAACTCAGTATCCTGAGTACCAAAGCGATCGGTATCAAGGCTATTAATATCTAAAGCCTCGCCTAATTTGATCTCTTCATTAGCGCTGTTTTGGAAGATGAAATTGAGTGTCGACTCATCAAACTTCACTAAGCAATCATTAAAGTTTGGAGCGTCGGACATCTTGGCAAAGACTGAGGCTAACAAGGATGCCGCATCAGTAATAAAGCTTGCTGCAGTCTTTAATGCAGCTGAGTGATTGCCCTTGAAAAACTCATCAGCAAAACGAGCACAGCCTGAGATATAGACACGTGAATTGTCCTTATCTACAACATCTGAGACTAAGCTTGTAGACTCATCTAATAGCTGAGTTTCTAGCTCACTAGCATGTAGTACGCACTCAAGCATTGGCTTAGGCAGTAGTCTTAGCGCATTGTTAAAGACCTTTTTAGCGTACTTGTCCTTAAGCTCTTCATACTCGCTATATGTAGCATCCTCAGCAATATCTTCACTGCTAGCATTTGGGTTTTCCGGAGGAGAGGCATTGGCAACTAAGTTTAAGCATAAATCCTTAGCATCATCATGCTTATGCTCCTCTACCCACATGTACAGTCTATGTGCCAACTCTCTAAGCACTAAGACATTGTGCAACTGAGTGTGTTCACTCACTCCACGGGTCTTTAAGAGGCTTAGTAAGTCTTGTGCTTCAACCACTTGATCAGCTTGCGGAAAGAGCAACAGCCACAGAGCAAGCAATGAGTAGAACTCTTTTGGAATGTCCAAAAGACGATTGCCGTACTTACGAGTAATACGGCTTAAGTACATGTTGATGGCAAACGGTTCTTTAGACAAGAGCGCAATATAGAAAAGCTCATTGTTAAAGTGCGTATGCGGAATCTGCAGATACTTATCAAAGTAGATGGTGCTGTGATAGTACAGATATGGCAGCGGATTAGCTTCACTAAGCAGTGCAAAATCGCGACTGGTTAATGAGAAGAAACGCTGCAGCTCACTAGCATCTGAGTCACCCGCATTATTAAGCGCACAAGCAAGACGTCCATAACCAAAGAAGTTACGTAAGATAAGCTCAAAAGAAGCAATCTTATTAAAACGCTCTTCTTGTGAGATTGGATTATTTAAAAAGCGCTCAATACTATAGCCATAGTCTTCATCTAAATTGATCTGAGCCTCAGATGGGTTATTGAGCACCACATCCTTTTGGCTCGACCATACTAAATAGCTATGGTACAGATGAGTTAAGCGATCAAAGACAAAAGGCACAATACGATATTTGCGTGCCTTAGAGTTATGGCTAGGCTTTGATGCTTGAGTTTTCTTAGAGCTTTTAGACAGACTATCTAGATTATCGTTACTAGTATTACCGAAGCTTGGCAGAATAATGTTTTCTACCTCGGCAGTAACTGTACTCTTAGATTTATGTTTATTGGCAGCTGCCTTCTTATGCTCAGGCCTTCCACCCTCATAAATATCAACTTTTGCAAGTTCAGCTAAAAAAGATAAAGCTAGCTCATCGCTTGATTTAGCGCGTCCATTTAATAAGGAGACAGTGTTTTTAAAAGAGATTAAGGCCGCATCAGTGTACTCACCACGCTTTTCAATTTCCTCTTCACTAGATAAATTAGCTTTAAGCTTGGCAACGAGCTCATCATTCACCTTGATGCTTGATGAAGAGCTATCAAACTTACTGCCGCCTTTAAAATGTCCCTCTGCAGACTCAGAAGCTACATTCATAGCCGCAAAAGATGAGGCTTCCTCATTAGCTACACGCGTAGATCCATTGTATGCGCGAGCTACTAACTCACTCTTGCGTGTGTCGTTATCTGCATGAGAGCGATTTGGGGTATAGACTACCAGACGTGTTTGCGAAAAATCAGGCAGCATCAGACGTGTCTTTTGATCGTTCTTGAGCTGATTATCTAGCTTGTGTACGAGTTTAGACAAACGATCGGATGATGAGATCGAAAGCTCTTTTATCGAGTTTAAGAATGGCTCTGAATAACCAATGCGCTGTTGTAAATGCTTAGCGCGATCATAGAGATTTGAAGTAACATCTTGATGCTTACTAGAGGCAGCGGCAGCATTGGTCTGTCCCTGTCCATTTTTCTCAAGCTCACTAATAAAGCTAGCAATCTTGCTACGTAATCTAGTGCGACGTTGTGCTGCAGTCAGAGCGCTTAAAGGACGATCGTAAAGCGGTACACGCACTGACTTTTCGCGCACTACAGTGCTTGAGTCAGCGTATACATCAGGGCAGTACAGATTATACAAACGCTCAAGGCGAGCTTTGTATGGGAAGTCCTGAGGCACATCAATAGAGTGATGTGAAGGTGCAATCGTCTTAGCGATAATAGTGAGAATTTGCTCAGTAGCTGTTTGATCTAAAGGCTTGGAGGCATACTTAGGATTGTCAAAGTGGTAGTTAAAAGAACCACAATCACAAGCATAGGAATATAAAGAGCGCACATGACGATCACAGTCATGTGGCAGCATTAGTTTAGAGATGTACTCATTTAATACTGAGCGTTGATTGGCATCAAGCGGACGTAATTGTGCAGCACCTAAATACTCAAAAATACGGATAGCTACATTGTAGTTGTGCAGCTTAAGTTGAGCTCTGGCAATAGCATCACGCTCACGATTGGTATGTGCACTTTTCTTTTGCGCAATGAGCTCTTGTACTTTGCAAATATCAGAATCAAGCTGCAGTGATGGCTTACGCATGAGGTAGACAACATTGTTCTCACCAATGTTGCGAGGCACCTTTGGTGGAATCATGGTGACCTCAGAGTTATCTAGAAGCCATAAGAGCTTGTATAAATACTCACAATCAAAATAGCGGCTGTAATCACCCACCATTTCGCTAGGCATCTCAAGCTTTAAAGCTTTAATTAAATCGCCTAGTCGTACGGTATAGATACCACGATTGTGAGCTGTATTAACTACAGTACGCAGTGCTCTAGAAAACTCAAATGGTAGAGGCTCCTTGCGATTGAGCAATGCAAGAATATTATCAATAGAAAACTCCACCTTTCTACCCCCGTCCATAGAGCAGTTTGCATCCATAGGATCTAAGATAAGTGCCACATGGCCTTATCCTATTGCATACAACTACTGTACAAATCGTCTACTACACTTACAGCTCGCAACGTAAGTTAGTCGCTCATGTGAGCGCTATTGCTTATGCCAACAAGAAAACAAGCCATACTGACCTAGCAAAACAGCAGCGCAACAGCCACCTCTCAAGCAAAGTCAGCTCCCGCTCAAAAAGCGGATCCTTAAAATTGTAGCAAAGAAATAGCACTATCTAAGATTCATGCTCAGCTTTTAGCTGTTTTTTGTAGCAAAATCCAAAAGCTTGCCCCAACGCACCCTCTACCACCTCAGATTGTGATAAAGTTATACCTTTTGCCCAAACGACCCCAGCCTAACAATAAAGCGCCATCCACCCGCGAGCCCTGCACTCAATAAGCTTGCATCGCACTCGCAACAAGATAGCACCACACTCTCAACCAGATAGCACAGTGCTCGCAAGAGACCAGTAGCAGTGCCAATCAAAACCCTAATCAAAGCTCACACCACACCAAACTACAGGCGATAAAGACGCAAACCTCAGCCGCAATATTACCGTGCGAACAGCATCACTATGCGAAGCTGCTGTGCTCTAATCAGCGTGACAGTCTCACTGCTAATGCGGAGCTGCTGTTGTTTATTCGGCGTGCGCGTCTAACTGCCAAAGCGGAGCTAATGCGGTCTATTCGGCGTGCATGGTCTCACTACTAAATTTGTGCGGCTGTACATCAGTTACCTTTGAAGTAACTTTGTAGCCCTGCATTAAGGTGATGATGGTATCGCCGATTGCAAGATCTTCACCTTTGACGCTGTGCTTGCCATCTTTAGTGGTAAACGACAGGCCTAATTTGAGCTGATAGAACGGGTCTAATGTCACTAGCTTAGACTCAAGAGCAGTGATTCTAGTTTGATAGTCATTAAGCTTGATGCTCAGCTCGCGATCGTAGTACGAATTGAGCACACTATCGGCACGATTGATCTTCTCCTCACGCGCACTAATAGCATGAGTAATTGCGTTACTCATGCGTGGCAGCAAGTTAGCATCTAAGGTGTAAGTATCCCTCTTGAGCTTTTGGTCGATATTTACAATATGCTGCTCAAGCACATTAGTAAAACTGATAGCACGATACTTAGCAAAGTTAATTTGATTGCGCACCATCTCCAATGCGTTCATGGCATTATCAAGACGTAGTCTTATATCATGTACACGCTCAAGACCTGCTGCTTGTTCTAATCTTACTTGTGATTGATTTAAGCGCTCACGACGAGCATTAAAGAACCTATCTTTAGCATGATCGATGCGAGCTAAGAGCTCAAAGAGTCTTGCCTTACGTCTATCTAAGTCAGTTGCTAATGGAGCGTTAACTAAACGATTAACTAAGTGCTCATAGCGTGATTGCAGATTATCAATGCGGCGCAGCACACTGTCTTCAGCTCGATTAATCTGGCTTTCTAAGAAAGCTAAGAGATCATCACGAGTAATCGGAGTAATAGTCTCTGCTGCAGCAGTTGGAGTACTTACTCGTAAGTCAGCAGATCTATCGCACAGTGGACAATCCTCATCGTGGCCTACTGCTGAAATGATTGGTACTGGTGACATGGCCACCTTACGTACCACACGCTCATCAGAAAAGCACAGCAAGTCCTCAAAAGAACCACCACCACGACCGATGATAATAACGTCGAGTTTCCACTTAGCAGCATTAGCGTATGCATATGACAGTGCATTTAAAAGCTGTGGTACTGCCTCTTGTCCTTGTACCTTGGTATCTAAGAAGATAAGTTCTACTAGAGGATTACGACGATATGCATTAGTTGCAATATCATCAATAACACGTCCATCCACCGAAGTTACGATGGCCACACGCTGAATGAGCGGCGGCATCGGCAGCTTACGATTAAACACGCCCTCTAACTCAAGCTTACGCTCAAGTGCTCTTAACTGCTCTAAGATCATGCCACTACCAGCTAAGGCCATCTTAGTAACAATGAGCTTGAATTGACCAGTTAACTTGTACAAAGAGCTCTTGCCTTGAGCAAAGACCTTTTGACCTTCAGTTGGAATAAAGTTCAGTGCTCTTCTGTCTCGACTAAACATCAAGCAGTCAACTTTAGAGTTCTGATCTTTAAGCGCAAAGTACATGTGGTTGCGATCGCTGATCTGCGAGATTTCACCAGAGACAACTACCTCACCTAAATTAGTGAGGAAGTTATGGGTTACATCCACAAAGTCAGATACGCTTAATGCCTTAGCACGAGGGCCAGCCATATTACGCACAATCTGAGCATCGATCTCAGCCTCTTGTGCTGCAGATACATTACGATCTAGGCCATTAGCCCCATTGCGCTCTGGTGCTGCAACTTGATTGCCAAGCATAGGAGCCCCCATGCCTCTTTGACCACCATTAAACGCCACAGGCTCGTTACCTTGCCATGGAGCTTGCGGCGCACCAAAGTTACGACCAGAAGGCATAGCCTCATGCCCAGAAGGCCCACCGCGCGAGCCAAAACCACTAGGCTGACTAAAACCACTGTGCTGGCTTAATCCGCCCTGCGGCGCAACAGCGCCATTCATCTGATTAAAGTTACGGCCAGGCTGTGCAAATGGTGGCTGCTGAGAGACATGAGGTGCTGATGGCGCAAAACCACCTTGACCAAAAGCTCTATCTTGCATGCCAAAAGCCGCACCTTTATGAGCAAAGCCACGATCTTGCTGCCATGGCCCATCCTGCTGACCCATGCTCAGATTACGCGGCGCACCGCCTTGCCTTGCATGATGTCTAAAGGCACGAGCAGACTCTACAGGATCAACGTAATCATTAAATGGTGGAACATGTTGCTCAGCCATCATCGGAGCATGACGCGATGCCATGCTATTAGCACCAGCCATACCCTGATTAACATTAGGCACAGCCCCCTGCTTAACATAAGGCGCACTACCCTGCTGCAATGGAGGAGCAAAGCCCGGCTGACCATGCGGCCCAAAATGCTGCGGGCCATTTGGAGCATCACCTCTATCATATGGAGGTACACCCATACCCATATCATATGGCAGCGGTGCTTGATCTTCGTAAAAGTCGCTTGGTGGTGGGGGTACTACAACACCATCAAAAATATCACCGTCCATCGGATTATTAGCTTGTGGACTTTGACCTTTAGATGCAGTAGACCTTGAACCTTTAGTGCTCTTGCTCATTCGCACACCTTTGCGCTTAGGTGCATCCTCACTGTGGCTTGGCGATACTGTTGTATCGTTGCTATCGTCAGAAAGGGCTGACAAGATCTCATCAAGATCGGCGTCCTCATCAATTGGGAATGCGCTAGTCTCAAAATCGTCTTGCATAAAAAACACTCCGAATAGCAAAAGCCATTACTGTTCAGTACCAAGGTTAAGTAGGATGCATAGAGAGAAAATATATGGCTACAGCATCAAGCCATAGCTTTAAAGTCACTCTTGTATCTGCAAAATGCGATAGCACAAGTTTAGCACCCAATAGCCTAGTTCCATACAAAGTGTGCAAAAAGTGCCTCAAGCCCTATCTCATGGGAAAATTGCAATAACATCGTGGCAAACGATGGTGCTACAGCCCTCAATATAAAGCGTGGCATTTTAGTCACTCTATCTTTAACAAATCCCATATACATGCCTAATATAAGCATATATTGCTAATTAATGAGTCTGCTTGCTGCCTCGTTTTTGGCAAAAAGTTAAGATTGTATGTTGACACCTATATGCAAATCCTTATAATGAGCATCACTTACAGCGAACCAAGTAGCAGTAAGTAATTTTTGGCGACTTAGCAAAGCGGTTATGCAGCGGATTGCAAATTCGTGTAGTCCGGTTCGACTCCGGAAGTCGCCTCCATCACAACTCATTTACGAGTGCCTTAAAGGCGACTTAGCAAAGCGGTTATGCAGCGGATTGCAAATTCGTGTAGTCCGGTTCGACTCCGGAAGTCGCCTCCATCCAAGAGCTGTTAAAGCTCTTTTTTTATCCCCTCATGTTGTATCTAGCAATAGCATACACACACTAATCTAAAAGCCCCATTCTCACAGCTACAAGATCAATGTGCAATTGCGCAATCCTATGACCTTGCTTGGAAAACAGCGCCCGCACAAACTGCATAAGAACTAAAAAGCCCCGCAATTGCGAGGCTTAAGTAAGGTATTGAGCTCAATTAATTGAGCTTAGCAATTATTATGATTAGAGGCTAATGCGGCCTTCAAGCTTGGCAGAGTACTCACCACGGCTATCAGCTACGCCCTTGAGACCTACCTTAATTTGCTTAAGGATCTCAACATCAGCGCCTAAGGAAGTAGTGAACAGACCGCCATCACGTGCTGAGTAGAGCTCACCAATGGAGTCGTACTTACGCTCTACAGACATAGAACGATATTCCTCATTCCAGTCATCAGCATCAGCAAGATCAATTGCGTACTTCATATCACCGTTGAAAGTAAGGTTAGCAAAGTCACTTAAAGCAATTGGCTTGCTGTTCCAAGCGGCCTTAACAAATAGTTCGTGTGACTGCAGGTTAGATGCACGAATGGTTGCATTGTTAGCACCTAACTGACCATTCTCACCAATACCCTCACCGCCTACTTCACGGAAGTCCTCGTGAGTAAAGAAGGTATTAACCATACCACCAGTCATTTCAACATTACCGTAGTTGCTTAAGTCGAAGTCCTTAAACAGTTCGGTTGAGAAAGATAAGGAGAAGCTATCAAAATCAGCGGTCTTACCTAAACCTTCCTTGTTGTTACGCTTGAAGCTGTTATCGGAGCCTACTGCAGCAACACCAGTGCGAATTCCAACATAGTCAGTATCAATCTGTAATCTGTAGCCAGCAATTAAGCTTGAAACATCGTTCTCGGAGCCGTTGGCATAGTCGATGTTGGAGTTCATGTAGCCAAGCATAGCAGTGCCCTTAATGTTTTTGGCAAACTGCTGATCGATACCTGCAACTAAAGCTACATCAAAGGTATCGTACTCAACTACACCAGCATTCTCGCTATCTAAGTCATCATTCTGATAAACAAAGATACCGCCCTTAAGCGCACCTGCAGAGCCGATGATCTGACCACCAGCGCTATCTGATCCAAAGGAGCCAGAGATATAACCAGTCTCTTTTGCAAACTTATCAGCAATACCGTTAACAGTATTAGCACGGTTACGAATCTGGGTATTCAAGTTTGCATAATCACGATGCTTCCAATCAATTGCCTTGAAGAAAATATCGTGCTGATCTAAGTGACCCTCGTACATTACGTAAATGTTTGCATCATCATGTGTGATTGAGGTGTAGCCCTCAGACAGCACATCGGCTAAAGCAATCGTAATTCCGGTATTAGTAACTAATCGTTGACCCTGTCGACGGTTTGGATTACCTGAATGGTGTCCAGGTACGTGCTTATATGAAGTATATCCAACCAGATAGACATCTTCTGATAAGTTGTGAGTACTAGTCTCTACCATAGCCACATCCTTTGGAATGTATGGCTCATCAACTAAAGTCCAGCTGTCGTTCTTCTCGTCATACTCATAGCACAGACGAAGCTTCTGACCTTTATTACCACTATCATTTGGATTTGGCTTTGTTGTTTCATGACGGACAGCTAGGCGAATCTTTCCTTTGTAGTGGAAGATGTTACTTTCCGAAGTGTTCATCTTGCTGTCTTTACCACTAAGCTTATCATCAATGTTTGGAGATATCATTGATGATACTTTCCATGTTTCTCCATTGTCTTCAGATACCATGAAGCCAGATGTTGCAAAATACTTCACGTTGTTTGTACCTGCTGTTCCTGTATCGCGAGCATGACTCCAAGCTTGGATTGGCACGTAGATCTTATTGTTATAGACCATACCGCCACCTGGGCCTTGGAATACAATAGAGAACTTCTTTGAGCCAGAGTGTGCATTAATTTGATCAAGAACCTCTTTATAGATGCTCCTTGAGGTCCAGGATTTACCTTGATCTTTAGAAGTAAGCATCACAAAATCAGATTCCTGCTGAGAGGTATTTACGCCTGTCAGATTATCTGGATTACTTTGAGAGAAATTACCTGTGTTTAAATTTACATTGTTACGAAGACCAAACATTAAGACTGTATTGGTGGCATTGTTATAAACCAATGCAGGATCAGTGGCCAATGACATATAATTTTTGCTGCTTGAGCCGTCACCACCTGTTTCAGCATCTAGGATAGACAGGTCACTCCAAGTTAAGCCACCATCATAGGAGATCTTGGTAGATAATTTTGTCTCGCGTACAGCATTGTCAGAATAAAGATCAGACCAAGTTGAGCCAGCATAACGGACGTCAGCTGCTGTGATCAGTACGCCATTGCCCATGGATGCCATAGCAGGAATACGGAAAGCGATACCAGGGCCTACCTCACCGACTGCATAGAGCTTGGCACCAGCTCCATTGTAAATGTCCTGGGAGTCAAAGTAATTGGCTGCGTGGGCAGATGAAGCAGCAAGAAGTGATGCTCCTAAAGCAAAGGCTAAACGTGATCTTTTCATGACAATACTCTTATGCAAAACTTGATGGAAATTTTTTCCAAATTTTTCAAAAAACTTAGCATAAGATTTCATGTAGCCATGCTAATTGACTCTTGCTCATTACACATATCGATCAAAAGTGTTATCTAGATCTAAATTTTGAGATTATATTTATGTCGCCCTACTTCTGTGCAATGTAGTGTAACACCGGATTTTGTGAAACGTTTCCAATTTGCATACAGATACAATCATTATGTATCCATCTAGCAAAATCCTATATCTAAGCGATTTAATGGATGTACCGGCAATAATTTTTACAAATTCTTAGGCCATCATGTGCAACAATATTCTAAATTTAAGCACACTGTATTTTATTGATAGTGTTCCATGCTAGTGCACATCATTGTGTGGAAATACCTCTCGTCGGGAGCTTTTAAAAAATTTACAACTTTTGTTTGCAAAGTACCAAAGGCTTTGTTACATTGTCATTGTTAGCTACAGCTAACTTAAATTAGCCTTAGCAAACGTCGCTAACCTGCTACAGCTAAACAGACTGACATTGCGAACATAGGCGGTATGGATTAAAACGA
Organism: Anaerobiospirillum succiniciproducens DSM 6400; assembly: GCF_000482845.1. Taxonomy (GTDB): domain Bacteria; phylum Pseudomonadota; class Gammaproteobacteria; order Enterobacterales; family Succinivibrionaceae; genus Anaerobiospirillum; species Anaerobiospirillum succiniciproducens. The sequence goes on along the minus strand of NZ_AXWV01000001.1, from coordinate 85,622 downwards.
CTCCAGGTGACTAAATCCATATTGATAGCAACATATGCTCTCCTGAAACTAAGAGCAACTCATCTTTGTAGCTATCCGACCGATGTACAGCTGTAGCAGGCTTCTTTAATAGCCCCTATTCTGCCTAATCCCTTATCTATCGTAGAGCCTATCTCTTTGCCTATCTATTGGCTCTTACGCTTCTTAGCTTGCTCGCCTACTGCAATAGCTACCTTTCCAATGCCCTTGTACTTGTACTTGCAGTATCTGACTTGTTTGCTGCAGCTGTACACGACACTAGCCTTAGACACATGGATGTCTAAAGCTAATGTATTTGAGTACAACACTGCTGTGTTATAAGCCGCTTAACGCAGTGTAGTGCTTTTAAGTGCTGCGTGATTTTGGCCAATTGTTTTAGATGTCGAGGTTCATGGCTTTGACGAGCTTGATGCCGTTTTCAGTGAGTAATGCGACCACGGCAATGCGGCGTACCTTGTAGTTGGCAACGAGCTCGGCTGAACGACCTAAGACCTCGGCAAGAGGATTATTGACAGTCATAATCAGCGACATCGCTCTTTTTACTGCATCTTGCACTTCAGAGAGATTCTTAATTGTCTGAATCTCTAAGATGATGGCACTATCGTTATTCCATACCGTAAAGTTGCTATGGCGCATCTTACCTGTCTTAGGCCCAGAGAAGACTGCTAACTGTCCTAATAATCCTTGAGAGTCGAGCTTGCGCAGTGATTGTTGTTTACTATCATCAGCATGCTCAACAGGCTTATTTGAGAAGTTTAGTGAGTTAATCTTCACTGAGCTAATACGCTCTTGGAGTGCTCCTGGCTGCTCGATATCGATCTTCTCAATAGCTCGCTTAAGTACGGTAGCTGCCTTATCAAAGCAATCGCGGCGATTGTATTTACGCGCTAACATCATGTAACGGCGTAAATTCAAAATCTTATCGACCGACAATGGTAAAGAGTTTAAGTGCTCAAACTCAGCCTCAAGGTTCATAGTTGGCATACGCTTTTTAAGCAATGCCTCAACCACAGACTTCACTAAGAGATCTTGCATACGACGACGCTCTTTGAGCTCTTCTTGTCGTGCGTTGAACATCGACTTAGATATTAATTGCGCATCCTTCAAGATGGTGTCGATATCAATATCTTCTTGTGGCTTATTGCTTCTAGCCTCGGTAATAGCGTACTTAACAGCTTGCGACAGATGGTACTCAGCCTCAATCGTGCTTAAGAAAGCTAAATGGCTGTCAGTTAAAGGCTCACCAGCTACACTTGCTGCCTTTATGATGCGCCAAGTCTTAGCAATTCTAGCAATCGACTCAGGTGTAACCCATTTCATCTCTTGCTCATTTTGACGCTCAAGAGGAGATAAGTCCTCGTAAGTAAGACCATTTATATCATCATAATGAGTCTTATAGCCTACGATGGCATAGACGGCCTCTAAAATGAGTTCAAAGGTGCTTTCAAAATAGTCATCATAGAACTCTTCTACGAGATCTTCATCGGCATAAATATCATCAAACTCATAGTCAGCGCCTGGCACTCCAACAATACGCAGATTGTTAGCTGAGATAGCCATAGATGCTGCCTTTTGTGAGCGATCATTGGCCTTAGCAATAGCCTCATCTTGAGCAATTGCAATCTCGCTTGGCAGACCCATGACATTATCATCAGTGTCATCTGACATTGCGCTATTGCGTGCAGCGGCAGTTATGGCTGAAGCTATAGCTGAGGATGCTGCAGCAGCATGAGCTGTTTTCGCATCAGCTGTGGGATCAGCGGCTGCCTGTGCAGCTTGGGCTGGATTAGCCGATTGTGCAGGCTTAGTTGCTTGGGATGCAAGAGCTTGGGCCTCAGCTTGGATTTGCGCAGAGGCTTTGCCTTGCTCAGCTTGCTGGGCCTTGGCGCTTTGATCTGAGAACTTGACGTACTCTTGCTGATGGTTCCAAATCCAGCCACTTAAGAAGAGTAAGCCTTGATTGGTAGCAATATCAGCGAGGTTTTGCAGTCTAAAGTACTTATCTTTAATGCTCTTAGAGCCGACGATCAGATGCACTTGATCCTCAATAACTGAGTACAAGTCACCTCGATCACACCAATCAGGATTTCTATCACGCTATAAGAACACCTCAATTTCAACCTGACGCTTAGACATGTCTAAGAATGCATCCACGTCGATGGTATGGGCGATCTTATCTAGCATGAAATCTAGATAGTGAACTAATGAGAGCTGTTCTGTCTCCTGAGCTAAGGTCTTAAGACGATTTAACTCATAGTACAAGAGCTCATATGACTTAAAGTTCTCAAACAGATACTTAGCCTGACGACGCAAACCTAAGAATGGAGCATAATCGATGATAAGTCTTTCTTCATCATTGCGTGCATGATCGATAATCTCAAACTGAGCATCAACATCTTCTTGCTCTTTATTCACCTCAGCTTCTAAGTTCACATACTCATATTCAGATCTAATACCTAAATTGCGGCACTTACGAATCGAGTTTGCAGCAATACCAGTACTTGGTGCTGTAGATGGATGAGCATTGACTGTAGTAGAGCTCTTTGCTGCCTCAGGCAGTGCTGATGGAGCAGCAGCTAAGCTAGTATCGGAACTTGCTAAATCCCTACTCTCTAATGCCATCTGAGTAGAGGCAGCGATGGCAGTGCTTTGAGCTTCTGTCTGTGCCTGTAGATTTGCGGCGCTGTTAAAGGAGCTACCACGCTGTACACGCACACGACAAATAGTCAGATTGCTGTACTCATTAACTGGGTTAACGTTACTTGATTGACCTGATGCTGCCTCTTTAAGTGAGTTATTGGACTGAACCTCACTTACCTCAACTGAGTGGCCATTATCGCCACTGTCGGTTGGTGCGGCAGTCTCCTGATTATCGCCCTTGATAAAATCTTTAAGCAGAGCTACAGCAGTGTCATCCACGGCCTTTTGATAAACCGTATCTTTATCTTTGTCGCTTGCACTATTCTTTGCTTGCGCATTGACCTTGTCAGTGGCATTTGCTGATGCTGCTACCTGATTGTTTGGAGCGTTTGATGCTATGGCATTGTCCGCATCGGACTCTTGGGTATTGAGCGCCTCGCTTTGGTCAAAGGCAACGCCATCATTCTTTCTAGAGGAACTAATTTGCTCAGCAAAGTCTTTAAGAACAGTGATAGCCTCACGCAGATTGACGATCTTTTCAGACATAGCAATGCTGCGCATATGAGCTTCATGGGCCTCATCGCGCTCTTTAGCATCGTCCTCTTCAGACATGGCGCTAGCAGATGCACGCAAGATGGTATCTTGCATGTCAGGATCAGCACTAATCTCCATATGTGCCGAAGCGACGCCCTTGGAGGCTGTCTGCTCATGCTGGCGCTGTTGCTGATGATCATGCTGATGCTGGCGCTGAGGCTGCTTTGCATTGCTATTGCTGTTGCTATTGCTGTTGCTATCGGCTGATGGCTGGTCAGGGCTGTTTGCGCTCTGTGCTGCTGTGTTGTTATCTACTGCAGGGGTATCAATGTCCTTAGCGTAATCGGCACCGCGCTTGAGGCGTGAAACAATGATATTGCCTAGTTCATTAATGGTGTTAACACCCTCTTCAACTATGGCCTCTTTTTCATTGTCGCTCTTGCCATTAAGCTCTTCTTCAACCTTGAGAACCTTTTGGAATTCCTCATGGTTCTTGTTAAATTGCTCAAGGGTAAAGCTTGAAGCTTTTACAAACTTATCGTGCTCACTGACATAGTCTGCAAAGTTATCGCCGCTAGCCACGAGCTCGCCTAATTGCTCTAATGCATCTAACTGAATAGCATCATCGGCACTACGAGCCTTCTTAGACTTACGCTTAGCGCTACGAACACGTTCTTGAGCACGGTCTTTAAAGGTCTCAATTACACCATCTTCAGGTACATCGACGACACGAGAAGCACCGGCAATATCGCTACGCTCTTCTTCAGCATTGCGCGTTTCAAAGGCAATACCAATGCTGCTAATCAGCCTCTCTAAAATGGCGTCTTGCTCATCAGAGACATTAACCTTACCTGAGTCTTTTAAGTTGGAATAAGCCTTCTTTAAAAGCTCTTTAATCTCTTGCTCTTCAGCTAGTAGCTCTTGCTTAGACATATAGCCTACAGGCATATCTGACTTATCGTCACTATCCTTACCTAAGCTCTCTTCTGCCTCGCCATCTGATAATTCATCAAGTTCAAAGACTACAGGACAAACGACCTCATGACCTGCCTTGATAACATCAGCAAAAGCCTGGGCCTCTTGCTCTTTGGCAAGTAAAATCTCTTCATCCTTGCTTAAGCTAGAGTGCTCGTTACCAATAGCAGCATGCGCCATTGCTCTCTTGGAGTTAGCAGAGCTAGTCTTAAATTTGCTATCTTGCTCTAAGGCTTCATCATCTTGCTTGGCGGCATTAGCGTTTTGCTTAGCTCTTTGTTCGCTGAGTAAGACGATATCGCTTGCTTTGATCTTTGGATTATCCACAGCTGCGATAATTTCTTGGGCACGCTGATCATAAGCCTTAATATCTTCACGCGCTGACTCAAGCATTTTGGCGGCTTTAGCATCACCATTGGCCGCACGCTTTGCTAAGGCACGCTCTTGACGGCAAGCATCATAAAACTCCAGCTTGGCATTAGCAGCAAGCTCAATCTTTAAGGAGCGATCATCGCTCTTGTCATCGGTTGAGTCTTGAGCATCTGCTGAGTCTTTAGTATCAGCTGCAGCTTTATTTTTGCCTAAGCGGTCATTGAGCTTACGCTGAATCTCCTCGTCATCATTTAAGATGCGATCGGCTGCTTTCTTGGCAGTAGTAGAGACGCTATCGGCTAAGAATGGCACATTAGCACCAGTAGCAACACTTGGTGCAGTAGCGTGGTTCATGGCGTAATAGAGATTTAAACAGGCAGTGATGGCCTGAGAATCTACAAAGTCAGAACGTCTATAGCTAAAGCTATGCACCACAGTACGCAGATTGTTTAAGAAAGCCTTGAGATTGCCATTAAAGACAGTGTCATTATCTGCAATCTTTGGCAGTCGCTTGTAATCACTATGAGCATATAAAGTCTCTAATACCGCATGCTTTAACGACATATAGCTTTCGTAATTAGGCATGGTGGATAAGAGCTCGTAGTTTTCGTAGCGACAAGTGGTCAAATAACCAAAAGCTACCATCAAATGGCTTAGCGTCATGCCTAAAGGCATACGACGCATCATCTCGCGCTCTTCTGGAGACTCCATATTCTGGCCATTGCGGCCACGTACTGGCGCAATTAAATCGATTTTGCCATCAGCAAGCTCATCGGTGATAACACCCATGGTCTCTTCGCTAAAATCGCTTTGAGCAGCATTACCATCATCCTTTACGGATGCATTAGACATGGCATAATTGCTAGCGGCTGCTTGGCCATCTTGTGACTTGGCACTATTGATACCGCTATTTTGTGCATTACCGCTAGCAGATGGAGCAGCAGCTGCATCTTGACCGTTAGCGTTTGAGTCACTTGGCTCATCGGTATTGTTGGTAGCAGCTGTGCCGTTACCCTCATCGATAGCATTGGCCTCTTGCACGTCTAAATTTGCATTGGCCATGGCTGCAGCGGCTTGTTGCTCGATTGCCTCAATGCTTTCGCCAACCTCATCTAGATAGGCTTGGATAGTGTTGCTAGGACTATTGGTATTAGATGGCGAGCTCTCTTGATTTTCTGTTGCCTGTTCAAGTTCATCCTCATCATCGATGATGGCAAATGGGCTCTTGTGGCGCGGGGCGCTCTTTGACTCGCTCTCTTTGCTTGCTTGTGATGATGACTTAGCGGCAGCTGCTGCATCCTGTGCGCTTGCTGCACCTTGTGAGCTTGCAGCGTTTGGTGCTGCAGTATCAGCGGCACTTTCATAAATGACAGAGCCACCTGAGTTGGAGGCGTTCTTTTGTGGCAATACCTTAGCGGCTAATGCCTTAGAGACACTGCGCTCAGTAGGCATTTGCTTTTTGATTTCGTTGAGGCGATCTCTAATATAGATCAGACGCTCGTTAATGAGCTCAATCTCTTCGCCCTTGTAGCCTTTTCCTTTGGCCTTGATTATTTGCTCTTTGAGCTCTTTGAGGCGATATAAATTGCGCTGCAGCTTAACAATGCGGTCAATTACTGAATTTGGACGCAATGCATTTGGCAGTGTGGCGTTCTCTAGTAAGACGCGCTCCTCACCCTTGAAGATATTAGAGAGTACTTGCATAAAATCAGCAATGCTGCTGCCGCTAATATCAAAGGCATAGCGTACATCAAGCGGAGCTGCACCATAGCGATATGGAGCAAAGCCATACTCAGGATGGCGCAGGAAATTCACCACCGACACGGCTGCCATAGTACGAGTCATACGGTCAAAGCTAAAGTTGCCGTAAAAAGATGACAGCAAGCTAGCAAGCTCTTTAGTGCTCTGAGGACAAGGGCCTGAGACAAAGAGCTCTAGCATGGATAAGGAAATGTGTCTAAAGCTACTACGCGCATCATCATGCATAGTTGCAAGGTCTTTGTCCTTGTACTTAGCATGAATAGCCTGCATATAGGAAAGTGCCTTAGACATGTATTTGGACAGCTGAGGAGAGAGTAAATCCTCTTCAGACACACCAATCATTTGGGCACATTTAGCTGAGTAGCTAAACTTCATGTCCAGCTCTAAATCATTTTGATTGCGCTCGCGCATGCCTGGGCCATAAGATTCATACGGCATGGTGCTAGTAATGATGATATGTCTAAAGACATGAGCATATGTGCCTAAGATGGTGAACAGATAATGCATCACCTGGCTTCTACGATTGTAAAGGGCTGGCTCATAGGCAGTAGCTAATAGTGGCGCATCAAAGTTATCGATGAGCAGCACACGGGAGCGGTGTTCACAGCGTGAGAGTAAGTGCGCAATATAAAACAGCGATGACTTTTCAGAGGTCTGGCTTGGGATATAGGAAAAGTTCTCGTTGATTGAGTCTAATAAAGCCACACCACCATCACTAAGCGCATCTTGCTGCTCAAAAGAACCATTAACCTTATCTTGCACAGCACCATGGTCTTTGCCACGCTTGCTAGACTTATGTGCTTGATTAGCACTATGGAATGAACCACCTTTAAGCGCATGCTCAGTGCTGATAAAAGAAGCTTTAGCCTCGCCTCTACCAAGCTCATCAATGCTCTGATAGTAAACGTCAGTCTCACTATTATCAGCATCATGGCTAGCATCATCTCGAGCACTAGACTCATCTTGATAACTAGCATCACGTTGAGCACTAGCCTGGCTCTTGTCGCCATTAGTCTTAGCATCTGCGCTAAGAGTAGAGAGCGCCTCTAAAGAGGCAATTAAATCCTCTTCATAGCGATCAGCAGCACTGTGTGCGCCCACGCTGTGCTTATCGTTGCCTGATGCTAAGGATGAATCATCTGCAGTAGACTCAGATAAGTTAGTTCCATTAGCTGTGCTGTCTGCAGCTGCACCATGGCGTTCTACATCAGCCTGGCGATCTACATTAGCTTGGGACTCTGAATTGTTGTGCTCTGAGCTAGTGGTGCGGCTTGGTTTGATAGCTTGCTTGCCAGAGGCAATTTGCTCGTAGAAGGCAGCAAAAAGAGCAGAGCCAAAGTCGTCTTTTTCTTTATTATTTGGGGCAGAAAGAAGCTTGAGATTCTTAACGCAGGCGGCGGTCTTGGCGTTAAAATCGAGCTTTACTGGGAATGGAAAAGCACCAATGAGCTTTTGCATGTCAATACGAATGACAGGCAAAGACTCATCAAAGCCCTCTTCATAAACTTTAGTGCCCTTGAGGCGCTCCATATCGGTATACATTGCCTCAATGATGTCGAGCAAGGTGCTCTTACCAAAGCCATGTGGGCGCAAGATATAAGTCTTATGGGACTCTTCGTCCTTTAAAAACTCTTTAATGAGCAAGGTCTTATCTATAAACAGACCTTCAGTTATTAGCTTAGTTAAAGGATCATGTACAGTCTCCTCCTGAGCCTTATCAGTGGCCATGAGTTCATCAACCTGTACTGCTAAATCTTCCTTGCTCACTTTTTCCGCCTACGACTGTTTTGACCGCTAGATCCATCACAGCGATGAATCTTTACCTTGCACTATGCTCTCAGTAGCTAAAGAAAAAGCTTTTAGCTCACCACACACTGCATGCACAGGTACTCATATTAACCTATGAGTTCATTAAATAGTTGCTAGATGTAAACAAATTGCATCAAGCCTTATTTTACCTAGCTTTTGACGCACAATCTAACCTTTGCTCACTATCTTTTTCACCAATAAAAAAAGCCGCATCAAACGATACGGCCTTTTTAAGCGAAAACGCAGCAAATTAAACTAATTAGCTTGCCTTAGTGGTCTTGCTAGTTCTGCTTTTTGCAGTTGTTTTCTTTGCAGTTTTCTTAGCTGCAGTGCGCTTAGCGGTGCTCTTAGCAGCGCTCTTAGTGCTCTTAGCGGCACTCTTGGCAGCACTCTTAGGAGCAGCCTTGCTTGCGCTCTTAGTTACACTCTTAGCTGGGCTTTTTGAGGCACATGCTTTAGTGGTCTTCGCACAAGTACGCTTAGCAGAGGCAGCCATCTTAGAGCTCTTTTGCTCAGCACGACGGGTCTTGAAGAAATCAGTTAAGATTTGACCACACTCAGACTCTAAGATACCGCCCATGATCTCAACACGGTGGTTGTGACGATCGTCATCAGCTAAGTCAAATACTGAGTTGCAAGCACCAGTCTTTGGATCCTCAGCACCGTAAACGATAGCCTTGATACGTGCGTGAATACATGCCATGACACACATGCAGCATGGCTCTAAGGTCACGTACATGGTCAGATCGTTTAAACGATAGTTTCCCATGGCAATACCGGCACGACGTAAAGCCACGATCTCAGCGTGTGCAGTAGCATCATGGTCAACGATCGTACGGTTGCAACCACGAGAGACAATAGTACCGTCGCTAGCGACGATAATTGCGCCTACTGGTACTTCACCTAACTCTTTGGCCTTGTTAGCCTCTTCAAGAGCCATGGCCATGTACTTTTCGTGGGTAGCTTGATCTACTACCTTAGGAGCCTTTACCACCTTAGCTGCAGCACTCTTAGTGGTGCTCTTCTTTGCAGCAGTAGCCTTGCTTGCAGTGCTCTTAGCAGTAGCCTTGGTTGCAGTGCTCTTAGCAGTTGCCTTTGCAGCAGTGGTCTTGGCAGCAGCCTTTGGAGCTGCCTTAGCTGCTGTGCTCTTTGCTGCGGCGGCCTTTGGAGCAGCCTTAGTTGCAGTTGCAGCGGCGGCCTTTGGTGCATCCTTAGCAGCAGTGGTCTTAGCAGCAGCCTTTGCAGCGGCAGCCTTTGGAGTGGCCTTAGCTGCAGTTGCATTTGCAGCGGCAGTCTTTGGAGCTGCCTTGGTGGCAGTTGCCTTGGCTGCAGTTGCCTTTGTAGCTGCCTTAGTGGCAGTTGCCTTGGCTGCAGGTGCCTTTGGAGCTGCCTTAGTGGCAGTGCTCTTAGCTGCAGTTGTCTTTTCTGCGGCGGCCTTTGGTGCTGCTGGCTTTGGAGCTGCCTTGCTCTCAGCTACGGTATCTGCCTTTGCCTTAGTCTCAGTCTTCTTGACTGTCTGGTTCTTGCCGCGTGGCTTTCTTTCGATCTTGGCATTGCCGCTCTTTGAAGTCTGCTTAGCGTGAGCTGCAGCCTTGATAGCGCGGCCAGCGGCTAAAGAGGAATCGCCATCTTCACCAACAGCAATAATTGGGGTCTGTGATTCCTCAAAGACAAGACCAGTCGCGGTGCGAATGATCTTGATAGTACGGAACTGAGGGAACATCTCAACAAACTTCTTTGATGGGATGACCTGACCGTAAGCACCAGTACGAATCTCGCCAATACGGTAACCATCGTGGGTACGAACTTTACCGCCCACAGTCTCGCAGATAAATGAAAGGACAGTGTATACAAAACCGCCCTCACCGCCATTGCCTGGTTGACGATTGAATTTTAGACGCCTATCGGTTCCGATCAGTTCTCTGAATTGTTGTTCATCCATAACTTTTCTTCCCAACTGACTTGTTCCTTGTTCTGCGGACAGGCGTTATTTACGGTAAATACCCTGTCTGAGGTAGTGTGATGAGAGCTTAGAAAGCTACTCATACTTTAGTGAAGGGTTTACGGCTTAGTGCTAGTTAAACAAATAGCCTCAAAGGCTTTAATGTGTTCTAGCAACTCATACCAGGTTATTGCTTTTTCTAGTAGCACTTAAGCTCACTAGATTAAGACTTGTAAATTGATAAAAACTTAGAAGAATAAGATTGCAATCCAAGTTAAAGCGGTTAAACACAGCATCACAAAGACAGCTGCTGAACCGATGTCTTTAGCTCTACCAGAAAGCTCATGGTACTCATCGCCAATGCGATCAACCACAGCCTCAATTGCAGAGTTTAATAACTCCACAGTAAAGGTAAGCCAAGGCATGATTACTAAAAGCAAAAACTCTACTGCACTATCAGCGAAGACAAAAGCAAGGATGGTTAATACTATAGAAAGTGCCAGCTCTTGGCGCAGCGCTGCCTCGTTCTTAAGTCCTGCTTTAAAGCCCTGCATACTATACTTACCTGCATTAAAAATACGAGTAAGTCCTGTAGCACCAGGTTTTGCCATTTGATGTAATCCTGTATCAATCGAAAATCAATATTGCATCAGGCACACGAAAACTAAAGTTAGTCTTACAACTTCAAGCAAGAGTAAATTGTCATTTAAATAGCGCACAAAGGCTATTCAAGGCAGCAAAGTTTAAATACAAACTGAGTGCATACTCATGTATATACAGCACCTTAGATACCTAAAATTAAGGCGCGATCATCACTCACACCATCTAAAATAGCTAAATCTAAGCGCTATATACAAAAGCCAGGATCGCTAAGATCCATATATGGCTTAGCCAAAGTCGTTATCGTTGCACTGATAACATCTTAACCGCATATACAAGCGGTTTTTACGTATTCAAGATCAAAGATCTGATCTTCAAAAACAGCTTAAAGATCATCAAGATCACTGATCTCATGGGCTGATTATAGCAAAAGATAACCGATCACAGGAAATGCACATACCATCGACGCAAAATTTTTGTGAACTTCAGCTAATTAACGCCTAGGATCAGTCCCCATGATCCTAACCATACCAGGATCAGTCCTTACGATCCTGCCAACACCACATATACCCCATGATCCTACGTAATCTCCACAAGCCTAAGCCGCTCAGAGCCGCCCCGCGATCCCAATAAGCAGCATCTTTCCGTGCAAACGTTCTGATCCCACGCCACGTAAATATGCATCGCTTAAGCATCACATAAGCATCATAAGCGTACCGATATGCCACCGACTTCTTAAGACATAATGCTCTCAGCGATCACGCTCTCATACCATTATCTAAACACGAGGCATAAACGCAAGAGCGCCCGCACACACCTGCAGCTACTACAAGCGAGATCAGAGGCACTGCATCGTGCCCCAAAACAACAAAAGCGATCAGCGCTTGTACTAGGATCATGCAATCCATAGTCTTAGCCTCTGATCGCTTTTAATATTCTTTGCCTGAATCGCAGGCATAGCATCGCCAATTGCAAAGGAGCGTAGCCTGGCTAAGGGCCTAAGAGGCGCACTTACACTAGCTTAAGGTACTGCTTGCGCTTGCTTTATGGCTAGCCTGGTACTTGCTTTATGGGTAGCTTGATGCTTGCTACTTGGATTTGGATTTTTAATTTGATTTGGACTCGGTTTTGACAAACTCTGATAAGGCCTTTTCGAGCATCTTCATGCCCTGATGGATTTGTCTATTGCTAATGATGAGTGGTGGAGTAAGTCTAACCACATCAGGATTGGCAACTAAGACAAAGAGGCCGTATTTGGCACACAGCTTCTGAATAGCACCAGACTTGCCTAAATAATCCTTGCTAAGGTGAGCTCCCACCATTAAGCCTTTGCCACGGATCTCATCAAAGACACCATACTTTTTGCCAAGCTTGGTTAGGAGCTTATGAATAAGCTCGCCCTTTTCTCTTACTGACTGTAAAAACTTTTCATCGCTTACGGTATCGACTACATATGAGCCAACAGAACAGGCAAGTGCATTACCACCGAAGGTAGTACCGTGAGTACCAGGGGTAAAGTGCTTGGCAAGTTCATCGCTAGTTAAGATCGCACCGATTGGCAAACCTGCAGCTAAACCCTTAGCTGTGGAGAGAATATCAGGACGCACGCCAACTTGCTCAAAAGAGTAGAAGGATCCAGTTCTACCCACACCGGTCTGTACCTCATCAAAAATCAGCACAGCATGGTATTTGTCGCACAGCTCTCTAACCTTTTTGATAAAGTCGATATTGCCCTCAATAATGCCGCCCTCACCTTGAATAGTCTCTAAGATAACGGCACAGGTCTTATCGCTAATGGTTGACGTAAAGGTATCGATATCATTGTATGGAATATGGGTAATGCCACCAGGGACTGGACCAAAACCTTTAGAGTATTTCTCCTGACCACCAACGGATACAGAAAAGAGAGTACGGCCGTGGAAAGAGTGGTAAAAGGATATAATCTGATCTTTCTCTTCACCATAGTTATCGTAAGCAACACGACGAGCAAGCTTGAGAGCTGCCTCATTTGCCTCTGCACCAGAGTTAGTAAAGAACGCTCTGTCAAAGCCACTAATGGCAGTGAGCTTTTTAGCTAAGGTTAAGGTCTGATCGTTTACAAAGATATTACAAGCATGAATAAGCTTGCTGCATTGCTTCTTGATGACCTTGGTAACGCCCTTGTGATTATGGCCTAAGCAATTAACTGCAATACCTGCAGTCATGTCTAAATACTTATTGCCATCAGTATCGTAAAGATAGCAACCTTTACCCTTCTCAAGCACCATTGGTAATGGGCTATAACAAGGAATCATGACCTCATCAAATGTCTTTCTTGTAACTTTCATCGGTATTCTCTTCTTAGCTGCGCACTAGCCATAGACATACTCATCAAACTATCAGCCACCGCCACACGAGGCTAGCTATACGCCTTACTTGACGTAGTCGCATGTATCTTCTTTAGCGGTTAATTGCTCCGGCCGCACCAACACGCTTTATTTGCTAGTCTTGGCTTTATGGATTAGCTCATCCACTGCACTCATCGCTTGGCTGCATGCACACTCATACTCATGCAGCTGCGCAGTTCTTAGGCTACATCTGTGAGGGGCGGAGTTGTATGTGTTAGCTTTGCTGTTTGTTTGGCTTAGTCTATAGCTCATAGGTTAAATGTATTAGCTCTTGATGTTTGTTTTGAGCTTTTCTTTAGAAGTTGAACTCATATGCAACTTCATCACAGCAATGTCGCTTTGGACATTTGTCGCAGTCTTTTAAAATCTTCTCTGGCAGAGCATCAATGGTGGTTTTGGTAAAACCTACCTTGCTAAAGAAGTTTGGATTTCTAGTCAGAGCAAAGACCTTCTTGAGCTCAAAGAGCTGAGCTTTATGAATGAGGAACTCTACAATGGCTCTGCCTTGACCCATGCGCTGAATATCTGGGCTAACGCCTAATGAACGGATCTCAGCAAGACCAGTATCGTAAACGTATAAACAGGCACAGCCTAAGACCTCACCGTCTTTTACGCATACGGCAAAAGACTGAATGTTTCTAATGAGATCTTCTCTAGAACGAGGCAGATTCTCACCCTTTTGAGCCCAGTAGTTGACCATCTTCTGCAGTGAATCGATGTCAGAAAGTCTGGCCTGACGTACTGTGAATCTAGCGGTATTGTGAGTTGCAAGAATGTCCTGCACCTCATTTAAAGCAGCAGCAATATGCTGCAGCTTCTCATCAGAAAGGCTGTTGCTTGCATTAAGCTTGGTGGCGTATTGATAGAGCTCATCAATGCTTGCACCATGAAACTCATCGCGATAGACAAAAGGGATCGCTTCCATGTTCTTATTATTTGCCATAGTAGACACTGCGCTTAAGTGGTTGCTCATTCTTAAAATCCTGTTTGTTTGATTGTTACCCACTTCAAAACCATACTTGCATCAACAGAGAGCTTGCTAAGAACTTACTGCCAAAAGTAGCTGCACTGTGTTGCTTTCTTATGTGCTAGCTACTTGCTGCTCATGCTCCCTTGCTCTTAGCTACTTTTCTTGTCCCTGTTCTCATGTAACTTAGACATCTATGTGCTGCTTATAATGCCTATCTTATGTAGCTACTCTTAACAGGGCGCGTTCTGTGGCCATGCTATAAAGAGTACTGCCATGCCTTAGTGGCACTGACACTGGTATACAAGCTTGCATCATGAGCTTAGATCTAAGCAGTGCCATATTTGACTTGCCCTTATCCTTAATGACGCTTATTTGATGATTGGCTTTGTGCTTGTGAAAGCCCATCTAGATAAAGCCATCGGCTCTTAATAGTTAAGCTGTCTTAAGATCATGCTGTCGTTGGCACGAGATGCTCAAAAGGTGCTTTGAGTCTATGGTTTTGGGTAAAAAAATGTTTTGGAGCTTTGGTAGCTCTATAAACCTAATGCCTTAGCTGCTGCCTTGTTCATTAGGCTGAAGTGAGTCTGATTTTTCTTACTTAAGCTGTTTGCTTGTGAGTGTGAAGCTGCAGCTAAAATCTATGTTTGAGGCAAGATGTCTAATGCGATGTAAATTCTTGGCTGTTATCGTCATTAGAGCTCTTGCATCTTTAGATAATGTAGAGCTATCAGACCTGAACTGAGGTTCCGATTCGTCGGAGCTTGGAGAGATTGTGGCGAGCTTGTTCATCAAAGATGGAGGCAATGAAAACGCTGTTGTTGCTTTGCTCGGCAACAGCTAGTGCATTTTTAACCTTGACTGCCATGCCATCAGTAATAACCTTAGCGGCAATCAACTCTTCAATGTTCTTAGAGTCAATCAATTCGATTACCTGACCGTTTTGGTCGAGTACGCCTTTTACGTCAGAGAAGAAGACGAGCGGGGCTTTAAAAGCAATAGCAATAGCCGCTGCTACTTCATCTGCATTGATGTTGTACAGCTGGCCTTGCTCATTAATACCAATTGAGCAAATGACCGGAGTAACGCCCTCATTAAGAAGAGACTTTACTAAGGAGCTATCTTTAACGGTGCATGAAGCAACTTGACCAAATTTAGCCTCGTATGGGGTTAAGGCACATAGATTAAAGTCAGTACACAACAAACCCACTGCATTAAGACCATGTGCAATAGCCTGAGCTTGCAATACCTTATTGCACTGACCAGCTAAAGCTGCAGTGATGTATGGCATGTGCTCAGATGGGCTTACTCTAATGCCATCGATCTTGTTTGATTGAAGGTCAAATGCACCGAGAATTTTGTCGACCTCAACGCCGCCACCATGCACGATGATAGCTTGCTCATTATTAGTCTTAAGTTCCTCAAAAAGAGCGCCTAATGCCTGAGAGTCATTTAGAGCCTTGCCTGAAAGCTTAACAATTAACATCTTTAAATCTTCCTACGCCAGCTAGCGATAAGTAACAACTAGCTATCTATTGTGTCTAAGCATTTGTACAACTAGAGCATGGCGTAATTAAGATGGCCTAAGTTAAAACCTTTATTTAGCCTAAGTAGGCCATTTAGTATGGCCAACGTTGGACTTTTAGTATGGCCTTAGATTGGCCTAAGGTGGAGCCATCAAATACCTTGCCTAGCACTGAGTTTGATTACAACAGGCATCGGCATCGCGGAAGTTTAAAGTGAATGTTCATAGCTTCAATAGCCTGAGAGGCTGCTCCTTTCAAGAGGTTATCAATAGCTGATGTGATTACGATGTAATCACCATCGCGTGTGTATGAGATATCACAAAATGGCTCTTGCTGCACATCCTGAAGCTTTACTGTACCGCTCTTAAAACGGACTAAGGAAGTAAGCTCATCACAGTTAGCACTGTCCATCTGACCATAGGCGCTCTCATAGGCATTTTTAAGCTGCTCATCAGATACACCGCTTACAAGTTTAGCGGTAATGGTGGCAAGAATGCCTCTTTTGAAATTGCCTAAGTGAGGATTGAAAATCACTTTGGTTTGAGCGTACTCAGCGATCTCCGGCATATGACGGTGATTGAAAATACCGTAGGCATTTAAGCTCACCTCACAAAATGAGTTGTTGAGCTTTGCTTTTCTACCAGCACCTGAAACGCCTGAAACTGCGTTAATTACCACCACCATGGACTCATCTAAAAGACCATTGGCAGTTAATGGTTTGATCGCAAGCTCTGAGGCAGTTGGGTAACAACCTGGCATGGAGATTAAGGATGCCTCCTCAATCTTTTTTGCATCTACCCAATCGACAAGGCCATAAACACGCTCTTGTAAAAGCTGAGCTTGTCTTTGACCATACTCAAAACCGTAGTATTTTGCGAAAGTATCTTTATCAGACAGACGGAAAGCACCAGAAAGGTCAATAACTACAATACCGTTATCAATAAAAAGTGGTGCTAAATCGTGACTTACCTTGTGGTCAGTAGCAAGGAAAATTACGTCACACTCGTCTTTGCTTAAGCCCTGAGCTACTTGTTCATCTAAAGGCTCTAATGACAGCGCACACTTTCGTCGCAGGTTGCCATATAACTCACAGATAGCTTTGTTTGCATCAACACTCTGAGCTGATACGAACAAATGAGTAATGACTACGTCAGGGTGATTTGACAGTAAGCGAACTAATTCACCACCTGCGTAGCCGCTTGCTCCTGCAATGGCAACTTTAATCATCAGATAATATCCACAAGGCAATCTACAAGGGTTTAAACATTCAACAATCAGCTCAAAACGAAGTGCTAGGAAAGCTTGTATGGAAACTCATGCACTTATGAGCAAACACAAGTAGTGTTTAACCAATTTCAATGTGAACCCAGCACTTCGAGGCTTCTATTGTCTGCAAATCAGCTTATACTAAAAATCCCTAGTCACCCGCTAGATGCATCAAAACAAGGCATAATCAGCTAAATTTTTCTAAAATGCCCACAAAAAGTGCACAAACCCCACTCAAATCCGATATATATCGCAATTGATGCACTATAACCCCTACCTAGCAGCCCATCACCCTAAACACATCAAAAACGGCCCCTTCTGCCGCCACCACGCTGCATTGCCTTTAAATTTTGGAATCTAAGTAGCTTACTGACAAACTGCTAGAACTACTTTGCCACCATCAATTAACTTATCGGTGAAATCTGTCAATGCGCTAACTTTGATTCACCTTGTTGTTAAAAGAATTGAGTTAGATCTAACTAATCAGGCGGGGCTCTTTGTTGTTTGCCAAAACGATCGTAAGTTGTGGATAAGAGAGACAATCACAAATATCTATAGCTTTTGGGCTAACTATTGATTGAAAACAAAACACAGTTAACAAACTAGATACTGATCGACAAGATCATTAGGCAAAAACTGCTGGATCGATTATCATATTGATATTATTTTTCACTTTCGCTTCAATCGAATGCCTCTAAGATAAACAAGACCTCAATTACGTGCTCTTTGATCTTGAATGACTTCACAACACTCTTCAAGCAGCTGTATAGCGCTTATGTGTTTGTGACGCATCTTGTTAGATGCTTGGTATTAAGGCTAACTAAACTAGGACATTACAGATGGGCAACATTCTACGCTACTCTACAACCATCTTAATTTTGCTAGGCATCGCTCCAATGCCTGATATCTACTATGCAGTGATGGGCTATACAGTATCCATGCTCTTTGTCCTCATTGCAGCTACAGATATCAAGTCAGGCAACATCATCGGCGTCTTCTTATGCCTAGCACTTGCAGGTGTGTACCAGCCGTTCTATCCAATTGAGATGAGTAATGTATTGTGGATTGTGGTTTACTCCGTCTCCGCTCTGTGGCTCTTAGTTGAAATCGCTTTTATTGCAAACCAAAAGCGCCGCAAAGAGTTTTGGGATAAGCGCCAGCGCGAGCGCGAATATCAGTCAAGCACCTTTGACCAAGACTAAGTAAGCTTCATTCCTTTCTAGCGCTACGCTATCGCCGTAGCGCTCCACAAAAACCTCTCTCATAAATCCTTTCTCCCTTGCCCAAACCTAAGCACTATCTGTACTGATCTCAGCCTCCCCTTCATTCAGCGTATGCGATTTTGGCACTATCAGTTCACTTTGCTAAACAGTAGTACACGCCTGAGTTTTACTGCAGCCCATGCTCGTGAGTCCATATTGGCCAATGGCTTAACGTGCTTATTTTGGCTGCTCTCTTAGTGTGCCTATATCGCTCAATAGCTTAATGTGCTTATTTTGGTGTGTCTATTAGTGTGACTAAATTGGTCAATTGCCTAGTGTGCCTAAATTGGGCGTGAGCTGATCACATTTTGCTCATAGACAAATCTTGATGATCTTGCAGCTACACTGTATGGACGCTGCTTTAGGCTGCGCTATGTAATGTTTAGAAATTGTGTCTGCTAGGAGAGATTTGATGAGCACATTGGAGCATTTAAAAGCATTGGTTGGTTTTAATACTGTCTCAGCAACTAAAGCTGAGCTCGACCAGTCAAACTTAGCTATGCTTGAACATATGGCAGCTCATCTAAAACGATGCTGTTTTACTACAGCTTTGTATGAGGTTCAGGCAGGCAAGTACAATCTCATTGCTTTAAGTCCTGCCTTTGATAAGAAAACACTGCACACTAGCGACAAGCTTGGCCTCTTACTCTCAGGCCACTCTGATACTGTGCCTTTTGATAACAACAAATGGACTAATGATGCCACTGACCTTACCGTGCGTGATGGTAAAGCCTATGGTCGTGGCTCTTGCGATATGAAGGCATTCTTAGCTTGCTCGATGCAAGTGATTGAAGATATGCATGCTAAGTTTGGTAATGACTATGCTGCCTATCCTCGTGTTTGTCTCATGGCCACTTGCGATGAAGAAAACTCCATGTGTGGCGCTATTGACCTCAAACGCCTCAAGCATACTCCTTTAACTGACAATAACTTTAGCAAGCTTGAAGTGTCTATTCCTGATGGCCTAGATTTAAGTGCCGATGACCTTGCTGATGCTTTTGTTAATAAGAGTTTTGAGCTCATTATCATTGGTGAGCCAACACTACTGCAGCCTGTAGTAGCTCACAAAGGCTATATCGCTAGAGAAATTTGCATTAAAGGTGTGTCCACCCACTCATCTAATCCATCTTTAGGCATTAATGCCCTCGAGTTCTCATCTACAGTGATTCAAGAGCTCAGTGCTTATGCAAACGAGCTTAGCAAGACCAATTGCGACTCTAACTTCCTCGTGCCTTATGCCACCTTAAATCTTGGCTACGTCAGAGGCGGTCATAGCTTAAACTCAGTATGTGATGAGGTAGTAATTGGCTTTGATATGCGCCCAATGCCAACTCATAGCATTGCCAAGCTCAATGAACAAACAGATGCACTCTACGCTAAGCTTAATGACAAGGCTCAAGAGCTTTTTGCATCTAAGTTAAGCACACCATCCATTCGCGCCAAGATTCCTAGCGCCAATGTAAATGCTTGCAAGAGTGAGTTTGTAGGAACTGCCAAGGCTCAGGCAATTAGCGCTACAGATGGAGATCTTAGCGGACAGTTCATTTCCATGAACATTCCTTTTGCTGACATTCCATCCTTTGCCAATAATGATGAGCACAGCCTGAGCATTTTGCGTCGACATCTACCTGAGGATGTTACCTTTGACTACGTCAATTACTGTACCGAGGCCTCTTTCTTACAAGACCTTGGCCCTGTAGTCATCATTGGCCCTGGCTCTATCGATCAGGCTCATGGTGTCGATGAGTATGTCGCTCTTAGCGAGCTTGATCGCTACGATACTTTCCTCAGCGCCCTCGTTGATGACTTTCTCTAACAGTACGGCCGGGCTAACTGCATTGTGCTAGTTGTGTGGCCCGCCTATATCCTTGTGTTAGCAGTGCGGCCGTGCTTATAGCCTTGTGTTAGCAGTGCGGCCGCGCTAACTGCCTTGTGCTTGGAGAATGGCCGTGCTAACTGCCTTGTGCTAGTTGTGTAGGCATGCTTAGAGCGTTGCGCTAATTGTGTGGCCATGACAAAGGCAATGCATACAAATGTGCTTTAGCATGCATGGCTGCTTGCTGGTGATGCGCTTTGCGGGTAGCTTGATAGATACGAGATGGATATGATGGTGATTTAGCTTGGGGCTAGATCCACAGTGGGCCCATGTCCTCATCGTGGATTGGTAAGTTCCAGTGATCTTCGTAAGTTACCTTAACTAAGTACAGACCCTCGGCTTGGGCTGTTGGTCCGGCAAGATCGCGGTTGCGTGCATCAAATACGTCTTGCAGCCACTGCTTGTCCTTTTCGCCATTACCCACTAAAAGTAAGGAGCCTACGATATTGCGTACCATGTGATGCAAGAAAGCATTGGCCTGAATATCAAATATGATATAACGGCCACGGCGCATGACTTTCACAAAGTGTACATTACGGCGGGCATGAGGATTTTCATCCTGAGCAGACTTGAATGAAGAGAAGTCGTTTTCGCCTAAGAGGATTTGCGCTGCATCTTCCATCGCCTGAACATCATACTCTCCACGATATAAAGAGACACCGGCGCGTAAAATACCTGGGCGATAATCAGAGTTTTGCAATATATAGCGATAGCGACGAGCACGAGCAGAGAAACGCGCATGGAAATCATCAGGTACATGACGCACCCAAGTAACGGCAATATCATTAGGCAATTTAGTGTTAGTGCCTAAGAGCCAAGCTCTATCATTACGCTCATTGTTCACATCAAAGTGAATCACCTGACCTGTAGCGCTCACGCCCGCATCAGTGCGTCCTGCACACTTAATCTCAATTGGCTCTGCAGCGATGATGGAGAGGGCCTTTTCAAGCTCATTTTGAATAGCCGGTGCATGATATTGACGTTGAAAGCCTGAATACTTCCAACCTGAATACTCAATTCCCATTGCAATGCGCATTACTATTGTTCTCCTGCTGCAAATACGAAAAAAGCGGCCTTAGCCGCTCTTAAATGTCTCTAAGCGCTCATGGCCATGCCACCTGATTGCATCAAGTAATCGAGACTTAAGTAATCGAAAACTGTCTGCAAAGAATCTGACGGCGGCACATTATCGCAAAAATAAGCGCTTTGCAAAAGCTATCTAAAACACCCGCATCAGCTTATAAGCATTAGTAGCTGATGTAGCATCGATGCAGGCGTTCTTTTAATAACAGCTTGATGTTGAGTGCTTTAGTCGACGGTATGATCGCCTATAGACTCAAGGTTAACCGCGCTGCTCTTGTCTAAAGTGGCCTAATCTTGGTCATTAGCTTTAGATGGTGTGGCTTTAGTAGCTGCTGCATCGCTCTTTGGTGGTGTGGCTTCAGAAGCTGCTGCATCGCTCTTTGGTGGTGTGGCTTCAGAAGCTGCTACATCGCTCTTTGGTGTTGAGGCAGTGGTAGCGACGGTATTGCGAGCCCTGTCATTGAAGTAGATACCAGAGTTAACGCGGTTATAGCCCTCATTGAGACGATTTGAAAGCTTGCCCTCAATCTTTGAGACTACATATACAGGACGGCGCTTAACCTCTTCACTGACGCGGCCTAAATACTCGCCTAAAACGCCAATAGAGATAAGCTGAATCGAGCCTAAGAAGAGCACGACACACATTAAAGAGGCATAGCCTGGGACCCTAACACCAAAGATCAGAGTCTCAAGAAGAATGTATGCCATGTAGACAAATGCTACTACGCCAACTAAGCTGCCAATATATGACCAAACGCGAATTGGCAGAGAACTAAAAGATACGATGCCATCGAGAGCAAAGTTCCACAGCTTCCAGTAGTTCCACTTAGTGGTACCTGCAGAACGCTCAGGACGAACATATGGTACGCCTTTAGACTTAAAGCCAGGCCATGCGTATAACCCCTTCATAAAACGATTGCTCTCGTTTAAGTTACGCACAGTCATAATGACCTTGGAGTCAATAAGACGGAAGTCGCCAACATTCTCAGGGATCTTTACCTTGCCAGAAAGCTTGTTAAAGACGTAATAGAAGCCTCCTGAGGAGATACGCTTAGTATCAGAGTCAGAGGAGCGATCTGCACGAATACCATAAACAGTATCCACATCCTCACTACGCCAAATCTTAATGAAATCTAAGATAAGCTCAGGAGGGTCTTGCAGATCAACATCAATCGGCACAACAGCATCAGCATCGCACAGGTCTAAAGCTGCAGTCATAGCAGCCTCTTTGCCAAAATTACGTGACAGCTTGATAAGCGCAATACGCTCATTGCTCTGCATCATTTGCTCGATGATCGCAGCTGAATTATCCTTTGAGCCGTCATCCACAAAGACAATCTCAATATGCTCCAGCACATCGTGGAGCTTTTCTTCTACAGTGGATACGAAGGTAGCTACTGTCTCTTCTTCATTGTAGACAGGTACAATCAAAGCAACCTTGTAATCATTATCATAGCGAGCCATACGACTCTCCTTGCTATTAATCTTTGATCTTTAGACCTAGCTTTAATCATCTGCCTTTAGCTGCATATAACTTAACTGCAGCCTCCTTGGCGATGAGTTAAAGATTTGTTGCTAGTCGTCAGTTAAGAACTCATGACGAGATGATGGATTGTTCTTAAAGTGGCCACCGAGTGCAGTGGTGGTGGTAGATGAAGTTGGATCTTGTACACCACGGGCTTTCACACAGTAGTGAGTTGCAGTAATGGTTACTGCCACGTTCTGAGTATCAAGCAGGGTTTGCAGGGCCACTAGAATTTGTTGAGTAAGACGTTCTTGCACTTGAGGACGCTGAGCAAAGAAACGCACAATACGGTTAATCTTAGACAGACCAATAATCTTAGTCTTTGGCATGTAGGCTACTTTAGCCATGCCATCGATAACCATAAAGTGATGCTCGCAAGTTGAGGTAAAGGAAATATCCTTAACCTTGATCATCTCATCGACCTGCATCTTGTTTTCAATCACAGTGATGTCAGGGAATTTAGAGTAATCAAGACCAGAGAAGATCTCATCTACAAAGAGCTTGCCCACACGCTTTGGGGTCTTAATTAAGCTGTCATCGCTTAAATCAAGGCCTAAAGTCTCCATCATGGTTGTCATGCACTGAGCGATACGCGCTCTTTTCTCGTCATCGCTAAGACCGTTATCTTTAAGTGGTGTCTCAAGACCATGCTCAGTCAGTGCTTGTCTAACCTTGATAGCGTGCTCATTTAACAGCTCATTACTCATTACCTGCCACCTCTTGTTAACAAAATGGCCAGCATGGAGTTGGCCTGTTTAGACTCGCTTATATAGCTTGATTGTATTTTGCTCAAAACGCTCTCTAATTCGCCGCCGTTTAACTAAGCCCATTCAAAGTGCAATTAAGTTAGCCCATCCAATACGCTCTTAAGTTGGCGTATTCAAGGCACTGTTAAGTTAGCCCATTCAATGCGCTCTGAAGTTGGCGCATTCAAAGTGCTCTTAAGTTAGCCGTGCACGCATGGTTAAGTTAGTGGCTACTAGAGAGATGCATGAGCAAGTGAGATAAGTGAATTACGCAATAATCTATACACGAGAGTATGCATAATACAACAAAGCTCACATTTTCACACAGATTATACGCGCCAAAACCTTGCCAAAACATAGCAATGATATTAGTGCTCAATTAGCAAGTGATAAAAGCGAAGCAAAAAGTGTTTTTGCTCATGATGTGCGGCGTTAGCATGATGCGCTAAGACTTGTTTTTCCGTGAGGTCGCGCTCTTTTTAGAGCTTATGGTGGGTTTATTTGGATTGGATTTTGTGGGGCGTGGTTCTTGGATTGGATTGGATAGCAGTAAGAGCGCTAGCTCTTACTGCAGTTATGATTTGATTTGCTTGAGCTAAAGTTGCTTTTACTGATCTGGGTCAGCAGCAAAAGTTGGCACTGCCTTTTCGTAGGCAAAGTGAGTAGCAAAGTGCTTGAGCTTAAACTTCTTGGCTAAGTGGTCGCCTAAGAGGTTAATCGCCTCTTGCTCGGAGGCATGATGGCCGCAGACAAATACTACGGTACCTGTTTCATTTGCCATGTGGAAAGTTTGCTCATTAACATCACCAGTTACTAAAGCCTGGAATGATGGGCACTTGTCATCATCAAGTAAGAATGAGCCTGAGCCAGAGCAAATAGCTAAATCGTCGATCATCATGTCCTCAGTGATGTTACCAAGTACAGAGATCTTAGTATCTAAACGATGGCATAAAATAGCCACAATCTCTTGAACAGTTAATGGCTCATTGAGCTTGACGCGCATGCCAATAGAGTCTTTTTTGCCTGGCTCAACGTAATCAACAACATCACCGCCTAAGATATGGGCTAAGAAAGCGTTGTTACCAAATTCAAGGTGAGCATCCATTGGCAGGTGATAAGCAACGAGATTGATATTGTTGTCCATCAGAGTCTTAACTCTCTGATAGTAGTTACCAACTAAGCGTGGATCAGCACCTTTCCAGAATAAGCCGTGGTGCACGATTAAAGTATCAGCACCAGCCTCAACAGCAGCATCGATGGCCTCTAAAGATGCAGTGCAAGCAGTTGCGATCTTCTTAACCTCATCAGAGCCAGCAACCTGCAAGCCGTTGTATGAGGCATCACGAAATGCTTTAACGTCTAAAGTTTCATCAAGATAAGCAATCAGTTCTTTAAGTTGCATGTCAATCCTCACTCACATATTAATTTAGCCATCAAGCAGCTAATTTAGCGTTTAATAGCGCTCAATGTTAAGCAATTGTTATCCAAGTAGCGCTAGCTTGGTGCTTAAAAGTATTCGCCAAGCAGTTAATTGCTCTTTAGCTGCAGTCAATTAGCTTGTGGCGCTAATAACTAAAGAGATACGACCTTACTTTGAGTACCGCACAGCTTGTTGATCTGTGGCACTAAGTTATTGAGCTCATTTCTGTTGTTGGAACGACCGGCATAAACGCGGTACAAGGTGCGATTGCCATTGCTATCAGCAACCATGTAGTAAGAAATACCAGCACCCTTGAGCTTTCTTACGATATTGTCTGCATTCTCTTTCTTGCCAAACACGCCTACCTGAACTACAAAAGATTCAGATGGTCGAGTACCAGCTACTACCTTTACACCCTGAGGGATTGGCTTTTGAGCTACAGGAGCTGCCGGTGCTGCAGGAGGGTTTTTCTTAGCATTATTAGCAACTAAAACCTCGGTCTTTGGAGCTGCTGGCTTTACCTGTGGAGCAGGCTTTGCTGGAGCTGGAGCTGCAGCTGGCTTTTGAGCAGGACGAGAAGCAGTTAAGATCTCATGAGCACGCTCAGCCTCTGACTCTTGCTTTTTAGCTGGAGTATTGGCTGAAAAGTCATTCATGACTACACCATTGCCAATAGATGCATTCTGATTCTTACTTGGAGCGCCTAAAATCTCCACACCCTGATTTGGCTGAGCATTGTCTGGCTTTTTGTTGCTAGCTAAGTGGTTTTGCTGTTGAGCTGATGGCTGCTTTTGTACTTGAGGTGCTGTCAGAGTGCCGCTTTGATCGCCTAAGGCTAAAGCTTGCTCTAAATCAGGAGTAGATTGAATCTGCAGCTGACCATTTTTGTCCTTGATAGCGCCATTTTGATCGACTGCTACGGCATGATTGTTCTCACGGGTCATCATATCCTTAGACAGGATCACAGGTAAGAAGATCAATACTGTCGAAGCAATGATTAAAAATCCAACTATTCGGTTTCTCAAACTAGTACTGATAGCCATATCAAGCCCCGCTGCTCAGACGAATCAATAAACTACTAAAAAATCTAAGGTTTGCGCCTACTAAAATCAGTGTGACGCCACTAAGTGTGGTACATGTGTTCGTACTATCAATTTCATCAAGCACAACACGTTGCTACAAAGAAAAAGCAAAGATCTTAAATGCTAATGCCACGATCTTTAAGATCATGCCCTTGTGGCGCGATCTTCTTTGTAGTTATATAGTTTAGCGCACCGCGCCCTGATCCGCATTAGAAAATCTCTACTGAGTACGTATTTGCAAACTTTAGCACAAAGAATTACCACGATCTGTCAGTCAATCATCTAGATCTGTAAGTCATGCTCATATAACAAGGCCTCAAGTGCCTGCTTGATCATAGGCAACCTTGAGGCCTGTTTAGCTAGCCCATGCACCTTGCTTGTAGCCTTCTGCCAAGACGCTGTGCAAGGTGAGTGGTGGCGTAGCGTGCAGCTAGCTTAATGCTTTGCGCTTAGCGCCTTGCTGCTTTGTGCTTAATGCTCGGTGCTTAGCGCCTTGTTGCTTTGTGCTTACTGCTTTGTGCTTAGCGCCTGGTTGCTTTGCTAATTGCGGATGTGCGCTAGGCAAGAGCGCGGCTTGCCTCGGCTACGGTAACAAATGAGCCCATCACGATTATGGTGTCATCCTTAGTCGCATCACTCTTAGCCTGCTTGAGGGCATCAGCTACGCTATCAAATGACTGTACCTTAGCTGCTCCATTGGTAAGCTTAGTTAAAGATGCTGCTAAGCGCTCCTTACTCTCACCACGTAAACCTGGCAATGAGGCTACGTAAAAGGCATCAAAGCTTGAGCTAATGACCTCAAGTACGCCCTCAATATCCTTATCTTTGAGCATACCAATTACGGCAATGCGCTTGTGGGATGAGGAGAGCTGAGATTGATTGGATTGCTGAGCTTGCTTATCTTGCTCAGCGTGCTCACCTTGCTTTGCATTGTCATCATTGGCGATGGTGGCAAGGAGACGGTCACGTAAGTGCACGGCGGCTGGGACATTGTGGGCTACGTCTAAGTAGATGTCTGGCTCAGATCCTACGTGCTGCATACGACCAGGCAATACTGTGTCCTTGACTGCATCCTCAATGGCCTTGAGAGTGCGGTAGTCATTTCCAATGCCAAACATAGCATTAAGCATAAAGATAGCCTTTAATGCCAAGCCTGCACAAGCTACTGGAACCTTTGGATAAGGGAAGAAGAGCTTGAAGCTCATGGACTTGTCGCGATAGCAGATCTCATGGGTACGGCGCATTGGAGGAGCAGAGATATCGTAATCTTCACTTTGCTCACCAGCATCTTGCTTTTCCACCACTTTAACGTAGAACGAGTCATTCTCGTAAAAGGCTGTAGCGTCCTGCTTCTTGACGTTAATCATGATCTCGCGACGAGCATCATCGTCCATACCGCTACCCACGATCACGGAGCCGTAAATATTGATAATGCCGGCTTTTTCATAAGCAATCTTTTGGGTGGTGTCGCCAAGTACCTTCATATGGTCAAGGCCAATTGAGGTAATGATAGCAATATCGTTGTAGAAGATATTGACGCAATCTAAGCGACCGCCTAAACCTACCTCAAGCACTAAGAGCTCACATCCTGCGCGTAAAAATGCTCGCATGGCCGCTAAGGTGGTGATCTCAAAGTATGACAGCTCAACAATGTCATTCTCTAAAGGACGAGGCATGCTTTGAATGGCCTTGAGCGCCTCTTTAGTCTCATCGGCAAAGCTGGTTTCAGATGAACAACAAGAGCATGACTCGTGAGCACTAGAGGTCGATGAGTGATCCCCTGTCTCTTGATTATCATTGCACTGAGAGTCGCAAGTACCAAAACCGCAGCTATCAGCGCCTAAGTACTCGCGCTTGTGATCCTCACAGTTAAAGGAGTCGCTGTACTTATCACTTTCGCTCTCTTCTTGAGCTTCAGCCTCTTCACGGGCGTCAATATAAGCCTCATCATACAGTGCTTTGACGCTATTATCGCTAAACTGAGCCTGAATAACCTCGCTTAAGCACTGCGATAAGAGCTCATCACTGATGTCAACGCCAGCAATCTGAATGCGCTCATTGAATTTAAATAAATGAGGTGAGGTAAACAGACCTGTTTTGACATTAAGGTTGTTCATCGCTGCAGCAATTAAAGCTGAGGTTGAGCCCTTTCCATTAGTGCCGCCTACAGTAACAATTGAGGTCTCGCTAACGATTAAGTCCTCAAAGAGGTGCATACGCATGGCCACTTCACGAATACGATCATGGCCTAAGCTCATGCAATTTGGATCAATGGCATTAAGGTAGTCTTCCCATGCCTTGATATCCCAGTTGCTACAGGTGCTATGAGCTTGCTTTAGTGCATCGAGCAATGCTTTGGCATCACGCTGAGCGACATCACCACCGATAGTTTCATACTGAATCATACGCAACCCCTAAAAAATGACATAAATGCCGGCAAGCAAAAATAAACACCATGTGCCCAATGTTGGTAGCCATCAAGCACGTACCTAAACCTATACTTGTAGGCTGAGCACACCCAGCCAATTAAACAGCAAACATCTGTCCTAGTGCGTTATAGACTACGCATTTGGGACTATGCAAACGCGCTACTTTACGCGTAAGCGGTCATAACGCATTGCGTGCTGCGCGTGGTCAGCCATGCTAATGCATGGCGTCCTTAGCAATACGCATTGTGCGCTGCTCGTTATCAGCTGTGATAACGCATTTCGCGCTGATCATGGTCAGCTGTGATAACGCATGGCGTGCTGTTCTCTGTGCATTAGCACTGCTATCTGCGCGTTGTGGGAATTTAGCCTAAAAAAAGCAGTGTTAACTCATTGAGGATAACACTATTTAAGCCATTAGAACTTAACTATGGCCATAGCTCTATTGTGCCGTGACTTTGTTAAGTTTTGTAGGCTAAAACAAAAAGAGCCGCATAATCTGCAGCTCCTTAGTGACTGCACTGTCGCAGTCTAATGATAATTAGTTTAAGAACAAATTATCTTAGTCTTTCTTGCTTTCACGACGACGTGACTTGCTTGGCTTGTCATCAGACTTTTGTGCATCGTCTGCATCAGCCTTAGCTACAGCGTTACTCTTCTTGTCGCTCTTCTTAGCATCAACACTCTCAACGCTTAAAGCTGCAGGAGCTTCAGTAATCTGAGAGTCGGCCTTAACAAAATTAGAGCCATTTAAGGTGTAGCCCATCATCTTAGCGATGAGATCAGAGATTTGATCACGCATGTCCTTACGGGCAACAATCATATCGATAGCACCCTTTTCAAGTAAGAACTCAGCGCGTTGGAAGCCCTCTGGTAACTTCTCACGTACGGTCTGCTCAATTACTCGAGGACCAGCAAAGCCGATAAGAGCATTAGGCTCAGCGATATTTACATCGCCTAACATAGCTAAGGAAGCTGATACACCACCCATGGTTGGGTCAGACATTACAGAGATGAATGGCAGATGTGCATCGTTCATCTTAGCGATAACAGCAGAGGTCTTTGCCATTTGCATTAAGGAGAGTAAGGACTCCTGCATACGAGCACCACCGGAGGTGGAGAAGCAGATAAGAGCACGGTTCTCATTAATACACTCATGAGCTGCTTGGCAAAAACGTGCACCAACAACTGAGCCCATGGAGCCTGCCATGAAGTTGAACTCAAAGGCACAAACAATAACAGGGATACCCTTTAAAGTGCCTTTCTCAACAACAATAGCATCCTTCTCGCCAGTGGCTTTCTGAGCTGAGGTATAACGCTCCTTGTAACGCTTTAAATCCTTGAAGTGTAAAACGTCATGCGGCTCAAAGTTTGCGCCGATCTCTTCACGATTACCCTCGTCCAGGAATGCATTAATGCGAGCACGAGCCTTAAAGCGCATGTGATGACCGCACTTTGGGCACACATTGAGATTACGCTCCAGCTCTGAGCGATACAGCACTTGTTCACAGGAGTCACACTTAGTCCAAACTCCTTCAGGGATCTCGTGCTTGCTATTGCTGTTAAATAACCCCTTGGCACCTTTGGCAATTTCATCCATCCAGCCCATAAAAAGCTACCCTCTTTTCTGACCTAAGATCTGGTCTACATGCAACCTAGATAGTCTAAAAGTAATTGAGACACTTAATTAAGCTTCTACTTGTGCTTAACTTTGTCTTTTAGACAGCAAATAGTTTGCAAGGTGAATTGAGTTACCGACGTACTGTGGTAACAGAATACTTTAAGACAGCCACATAAATACCGTCTTTAAGGTGCTCTATCTTCTGATTTACATCAGGACTTACCTAATTTAGGCACTAGCACCTAACAAATTGCAAACACTGATTATATACAAAACCGAGTAAAAGCGCACCTATTGTGCAACATGCACGACAAAAGCTGATAAACAAGCCATTTTGACAAGGCCTTTCAACCAAGGACAGGCAAGACGGCATCTGGCGCACAAATTCAACACATATCACTCAAGGTTGCGCTGTGATTGTGACAAACTAAGTGTCATTATCATCCATTTTTTACAAGTTTAGGCAAAGCTCTTATGTGGCTGTGTCAGTAACAACTCATTTTTTGTAAGGTTGAGACTATGCAAAAACTCTATTTAGCAGGCGCTGCTGCACTATTAGTCATTGGTATTAGCTCAACTGTGGCCTATAACTATCGCTATCATCTGTACGACTTATTACCCTCAACTGATGAAAGTGAGCTTACTAATACTGATGGGATCATCTACGATAAAAATGGCAAGTTGTTCACTGGCCGTGTTAAGGACTCTACCGACACAGGTTATAGCATCTACAGCTACAAGGATGGCGATTTAGATGGCCTCAATGTCGTGTTTAGCGAGGGTAAACTCCGTGAAATTGGCCATTGGGTGGATGGTAAGCAAAATGGCCTGTTTGAATCATGGAATCAAGAAGGCATCCTCATTGACCATGGTACATTCAAAGACGGTGAGCGTGATGGCCAAACCGTGCAGTACTATCCTGATAGTGGCACTTTAAGAGTTAAAGCTCAGTACAAGGCTGGCAAACTAAATGGTATGGTTGAGCAATACTATCCATCTGGCAAATTGCAGTTTAAGCACAACTTTGTCGACAATCAGCTGCACGGCACCGCTCTTGATTATTACGAAAACGGAGTGCTCAAAAGTAAGGTTAACTTTGAGCTTGGAGTGCAAAATGGCCCGTACCAAACTTTCTCTGAAAGTGGCAAGCCACTTGAAGAAGGCTCCATTCAAGATGGTAAGCGTCATGGCCACTATAAGACATACTTCCCTGACTCAGACAAGGTTGCTATGGAAGCAAACTTTAAGCTTGGTAACTTGGACGGACAGATGATTAGGTACCGTCCTGATGGCGCTAAGGTCGTACAAAACTACGTCAATGGCAAGCCTGATGGATATCAAAAAAACTACAGTCCTGATGGCAGACTCATGGGCGAAGTTGAGATGAAAGATGGTCGACCAACAGGCAGATTTAAACTCTATGACCAACAGGGCAATCTTGTAGAAGAATCAGAAGGCATCAAGAACTAAGATAGAGACCTTTTAGAGAATACCGAATACGAAATCATCATCGATGATGCTCCGAGTGAGCGCTCGATTAGTAGCATCTAGTGAGAGCACGATTAGTATCGATGACGCATCGAGCGACAGCTCGATTAGTAACGATGATGCTTCGAGTGACAGCTCAATTAGTATTCATGAGCTTGATGAGGGTAAGTGACTTATCGCTAGATGTGCTATTAGATGCAAGAGCCCTGATTGTCGCCAATGCTGCAGCATAAATGCGAGCACGTCATTATGCCCGTTCTGATGATGGATGATCTTCAAGTTTAGAGTACGCTGATGGGCGCGGGGAGCGTTTATTTGTTTGTTATTTTTGTGGGTGTATGAAGTAAGAAGGCAGCCGAAGCTGCCTTAAATCGTCTAAGGGAAAAGATATTAAGGGTGAGGCACATAAGTCCCTTGTGCTTATGTGCCTGTGAAGTATTACCTCTCGATGAGCTGTAAATCGGCAACTACAGGGCGATGGTCAGAGATGGAGGCCCAGTTAATCTTGTTTTCTTTTGAGGTAGGCACGTGTACAGTGCGAATATGCCATCTTTGACCGCGCGAGGTGAAGATATGGTCCAGATCAGCCATTGGATTTAAGGCTGGCCAAGTGCGCATCTTGTAGGCCTCTTTATCCACCACCGGATCCCAGTAACGCTGCAGTTCAGCGATGTTTTCTGAGTTGTAAGTATCGTTGAAGTCGCCAGCTAAAATCTTAACTTTGGTAGTGAAGCTTTCGATATTCTTTAAGGTGATATTCGCAACAGCTAAGTCATTAAGTCTGGTGATTTGGCGACGCTGCAGTACGTGATCTTCCTTGTAGTCAAGATGAGTATTCATCATCACTACAGGGCTATCAAAACGTGGATGGTCAATTTCACAAATCAGCACAATACGTGGCTCATCTACACCCTCTTGGCCGTTAGGTAGATTAACTACCTCAAAATTCTTAATCGGGTGCTTAGATAGAATAGCCATACCATACTCGCCACCATCAAAATCCATGGTCTTGGCAAAGGCATATTCCATATTTAATTCTTTGGCGATAAATGCAGCCTGATCTAAATTGCCTGAGCGTACAGTGTTTCTATCCACTTCATTAAGGCATATCACATCTGCCTTTAAGGACTTAACGGCCTTAACTACATCCTCAACTGAAGAGAGCATAGCTGCGCCAATATTGTATGTAGCTACACGAATACTTGGCTTTTTCGAGGTGTAGATCTTATCGGTAATGCCCATCTTGGCTGATGCAATTACAGGAGCTGCCGCCTGGCTATCACCAATATCCTGAGCAAAAGCACTAGCAGAGCATAACGATGCCGCCACGAATGTTGATACTAAAAGTTTTGAAAGCTTGCTAAGTTTCATACCACACAACCTTGAAGTCTTTTTAGCTCGACAAAGCAACACCCATGTCGCTTTAGCTTAGCTATAACCACCTTTAGGCAAATGGACTACACAAAGAAGATCGTTAAGTGCTTTTGCAGTATCGCCTTGCAATATTAATTTGCTCTTTAGCTACCTGCTTTTGCCTAAGTAATGGCATCAGGTTAGGTCTATAGGCGCTTTATGTCCTTGGCTCTCATCACAGATTTGTATTGAGCTAACTTACATCTGTGGCAAAACTGTATACTAGGTCACAACAAGCAGTGCCGCCAAAGGCCCATGTATCTAGGGCTGAAAGCTCTTTTGCACTGAAAATGTACACGCATTGCTAATAGCTATGTACAAGGTAGAAAATTACTCACAGTAACTTAGAATTTATGAGCTGTTATTAAGATTTCACACAGTTAGGTATCACATGTCTGAACTAGATCTAGATAAGTTTCTAGTATCCATCGAGCACTATGATCACTCACGTCATTTTGACAAGGTGTTCTGTTTAGCTTGTGAATACCTCTCATCTTTTCGCATCTACAGCTCCTCAAGCCTCTACTACAATGGCGCAAGTTCATGTAAGCACCCACATAACACCTGCGTACAAGCGAACAGCTCACGGCAGCAAACTGATAGCTCATACAGGCAAGACAGTCTCTTAAGCTGCAGCAACTGTGATGCACCTCTTGAGCAAGCTAGCACGTGTCTGCAATTGTGTGAGCAGTGCTTTGACTCTGAGCAAGCTTACTTAGTCATCAAACAGTCTCAAGAAATCTGTGAGCGCTTGGTTAAGCATTGCACGGCAATGCCAGTAGCATCTGAGATCTCAGACAACGCCAAGCTTAATGCGCTCATTGATGCCGAGCTTAAGCCTCTCTATTGTCAAGAGAGCAGTGATAAGCGCATCCCTCGCAAGCTGCTGCGCGAAATCCTTGCTCACATCATCCATTTACTCACTGCTGGCCATTGTCTTCTGGCCACTGTAAGTCCTTTAGCAAAGTCTACAAACGGCACCGCCGAGCATTTATCAAGCTCAGTAGTTGGTCTACTGCACTATGAGACAGGCAATTACAGCAAAAACCCTGCATTGCTTTTAGATCAAAGTGGTAGTGATTTTGATTGCAGCTCTCCTCATATAAACAGCTATTGCTATATATCTAAGGTCTTCGTGCGCCCCGTATGCCGCCGCCAAGGTATTGCAACTGAGCTCATCCATGCCGCTGGCGACTATTGTGCACAGCAAAACTCAAGAGAATCCCAAAATCCTAGGCAAGCAAAAACACTGCTCTTCCTCGATACCATCCGTACTTTTGCCCCTGCTATCAGTCTCTACGCATCGCTATCTTTTAAGCACTTGCCTGCCACGCTGCTTCCTGACAACTTTGCATTTGACTCGAGCAAAATGTACCTCTACACCCTACGCTAGCCCATGACATGCTATGGCATAGCATGGCATGGCAAGGCGATGCAAGGCACGATTAGGCATAGCATTGAAATGTATGCAAAAGATCTAGCTGTCATTGCAATGCATGGGGTGTTCTAGAGCAATTAACAACAGCATAATGCAAAAGAGCGTGGCATTAAGACCAACTGTGTCCAAACTGCCACGCTCTTGAAGTGAGCTAAACTGCCTGCATAGTTGAGCAAGCAAGTAAGTGTCTCAAACTAACTTTTATCATGCTTACTGAGCTTTTCTTGCTCGGCAAGTTCGGCATATTCAGCGGCACGTGCTGCATGGTACTCACTGAGCGCCTGATTGGACATACCAAAATCATGAGAAGGTGCTGCAGTTGATGGAGCCATGGAGATACCGTCTTGATTGTTCTCGTCATCTTCTACCTCTTTGAGGTCAGCAAAGTAGCTCTCGTGCTTTGTGAAATATAAGAACAGAGCATAAGCACCAATGGCGGCTAATACGG
This sequence comes from Anaerobiospirillum succiniciproducens DSM 6400, assembly GCF_000482845.1. GTDB lineage: Bacteria > Pseudomonadota > Gammaproteobacteria > Enterobacterales > Succinivibrionaceae > Anaerobiospirillum > Anaerobiospirillum succiniciproducens. Next base: position 50,997 of record NZ_AXWV01000001.1, on the reverse strand, counting down.
CACCGAAAATGGTGACATAAGCAATGCTCATATCGTAATCAAAAGGCACACCACCGACATAAGCGCCCATAGCATTGCCAAGATTAAAGGCTGCCTGAACCATAGATGCGCCTAAGAGGAGACCGCCTGGCGCACAGCGTAAGATCGATACCTGCTCTGGTGATGAAATCGCAAAGAGCATACCTGCAGCTAAGCACACCAAGATAATACAGGCCACTGGATTGGTACCAAAGGCGCTGATAGCGAGCAAAATGAAAATGGTCATAAACTGGCAGACAAAAGCTACCTTGCCTGGAGTATAGCGATCGCACAGACGACCAGAGACTAAGTTAGCAATCACCATGGATACACCCATAGCCGCCATAATCACAGACACACTTTGTAGTGGCAGCATAGCATAGTCAGTTAAGATTGGGCTGATGTATGAGTGCATACAGAAGATACCGGCATTACCAAACATGGTTGCTGCCAGCACTAACCACGGAGCAGGATGTCTTAAGAACAAAAACTGTCCTTTAAGTCCGGTATCTTTAACCTTGCCTACATCTCGAATCCACAGTATGGCTGAGAGTAATACGAGAAGACCCCATACAGTCACGATGTAGAAGATGCTGCGCCAAGACATGGAATGAGCTAAGGCTGTTCCTAATGGCACACCAAAGATATTTGCCACCGTCATACCTGCCACCATGATGGCTACTGCTGAGGTTCCTTTACCCTTAGCTGCAAGGCGCTGCGCAATGATAGAGCCCACTCCAAAATATGCACCATGAGGCAGGCCAGCAATAAAACGAGCACCGAGCATAGTCTCAAAGGTTGGAGCAAAGGCTGTGAGCACATTGCCTAAGATATGCACCAAGATAAGAGAAATTAAGATGCTCTTAAGCTTCATCTTGCGCATCACAATAGTGACAAAAGCACCCACCGCCACGCCCACAGCATAGGCTGAGATAGCATGACCACTTTGCGCAATTGAGACATCAAAGTCTTTAGCCCAATAAGGTAACAATCCCATAGCTACATATTCGGCAATACCTAAACCTAAAGTGCCGAACGACAAAGCAATTAAGCCTTTGATGACCATAGCGCCTCTCCATTACTAAACAAGGCAACAAGCATAGACCAAAGCCATACAGAAACTACTTAGCTAGTCCATGTGAAAGACTAATGCGGCCTATTGTACATGAGTGCTGGACTCAAATTATCTACTCAAATGCTAGCGTTATTAACAATCTGAGCCTTGCTAACACACTTGTTTACTATCAAAAAGCGCTTGGGGCTCTATCCAATCACGTTTTAAGCAATACCTCTAGCAAGCGCTCGTGCAAGTGATTTTTGTTCCTGCCAAAACGAACAACGCCCCAAGAGTTAGACCCTTGAGGCGCTGCTTTAAAATTTGCTATGCCTTCGTCAAATGCTATTTCTTAGCCTTAGACTCAGTAGCTGCTTCAGTGTTCTGCGGCTGCTCAACAATGGCTGGGCCTACAGAGCGTACTGAAACTTCCCAGATGTATGGCTGACCAAACTCTAAAGAAGAAGTACGCCATAATGGCTGCTCATCTTGTAAGTTGGTATCAAATACGAGCTTAACGTGATCGCCCTCAACGAGGCCTGCAGTTAAGATCTTCATCTGAGGATTTAAGTTCTCGAAGTTCAGCTCCTCGTGGTAGAAGCCTAAAACATTACCATCACGGTCAATGCGCTTAGTCAGGATACGAGCAGAGGTGTTATCACCAATCTTCATGCCGTCCTTCTTAGCACCGTGCTCTAAGAAAATACGATAGCCGCCGTGAGTACCGAAAGCTGGATCAGTAAACTTCTCTACACCTTCAACTGCAGCAACTTCCTTAAAGAACTCCTCAGAGTCAATTAAGTTCATTTGATACTGAGTAGCCTCAGCAACAGCACCGGCATCGTATAAAGCGTGTGGCTTAAAGGTACAAGCAACACCTTCCTTAGAGTAAACAACAGGACGCTCCATGTCGCAGTACTTAGCAACAAAGACTAAGGAACGGGCTTCGTTTAAGGCATTCTGGTTAGCCAGTAACTGAGCCTGAGCCTCTTTTTCCTTAGCAGAAGTCTTTTTCTTATCTTTGCTGTTGTTCTGTGGAGCCTCATCTAAGATTGGCTGTGGCACATAAGCAACAGTATCACCAAGTACGCACTTTACATTGTTAACGTCCATGGTGAAGCAAACGTGGTTACGATCTTTGATATCGGAGGCGGTGGTTACTAACTTAGTAGAATCCTGAGCCTCAACAGCAGTTACAGCGGCTGCACCTGATGCGTTGGAATCATTGCAGGCGGTTAACATTAAAGTAGCGCATAATGCTGAGAAGAGTGCTGTTTTGCTAAAAGGACTGTGGTTAGTAAGCATATTGATGCTCCGATTGTTCAATATTGTATTGTAGCTTTGACACCACACACATGGTTGAAAGCTTATAAATTACGGCTTATAGCGTTATGCTCAGTGCTTAGATAACTACGTAAGTTAGCACTTGGCAACGTATAGCAAGGTCTGTTTGATGAACTTGCGATTTAGCTATAGCAAAAAAAATTGGTTACTTAAGTAAGGTGCAATGCCTTTACCTGTGAGCTAAAAACTCTCAAGCATATGGCAATTTTATGGGCACCTAAAATTGTAGAGTGTGCATTATAGCTACATTTTGTATGCTATGCACTTAGTAACTAAACATGATCCACAATGATCAGCTCAATGACCAAGGACACTAATGCCACAAGGTGCAAAGCATGTCCTTGCCCAGGTGAGCAGGCATTATTAGTGTGAGTTGGCATGATTAGTGTGAGCAGGCATGATTAGTGTGAACGATGCCTTTTGGCAGGTGCTCATACTATCAAAACTTAGATAGTGAAAAATTAGGATATATCCTTAAGTTGAGAGCACCTGCGCTCTTAAGCTATTGCGGCTTAAGCTAAAGAGCTTGCTTATTCAATTACTAAATTAGCTTGAGACTTAATGAGCTTATCGAGCTCAGCAATTTGAGCAATGAATGGCTCAAGTAAATCTAATGGCAGAGCGCTTGGGCCATCGCACTTAGCCTGAGCAGGATCTGGATGAGCCTCTAAGAATAAAGCTGCAATCTTAAGAGCAACACCAGACTTGGCAAGCTCTAAAGACTGAGAACGACGACCGCCAGAGGCTTTAGCATCAGCTGCACGGCACTGCAGTGAGTGGGTAACATCAAACACTAAAGGAGCGTTGTTGCTGACCTTCTTCATCACGCCAAAACCGAGCATGTCAACTACGAGATTGTCATAACCAAACTGGCTACCACGCTCGCAGATCATGATTTGATTGTTATTGGCCTCTTCAAACTTTTCAATAACATTGGCAACTTGTGCTGGAGCCATAAACTGTGGCTTCTTTACATTAATTGGCTTGCCAGTTACTGCCATGGCGTTAACTAAGTCAGTTTGACGAGCTAAGAAAGCAGGAAGCTGCAGAATATCAACGTAAGAAGCAACCTCTTTGCACTGATATGGCTCGTGAACATCGGTAATGATTGGGACATTAAATTCCTGCTTTAAACGCTTGAAGATCAACATACCCGCATCAAGACCAGGACCACGGTAAGAGTGGTTAGAAGAACGATTAGCCTTATCAAAGCTTGCCTTGAAGACATAGTTGAGACCGTACTTTTCACACACTTGCATGAACTTTTCGCAAGTACGAGCTGCTAAGTCGTAGTCCTCAAGTACATTAAGACCGCCAATGATAGTCAATGGAAGCTCATTACCGATCTCAAAAGAACCAACCTTAATCTTCTCAAGTGTCATATCAAACCACCAAATTGCTCAATCTTACGCATGACTCTAGCCTCAAGCTCATAAATAGCAAAAGGCACTCAAGCGCAGGCTAAGAATTTTTAGCCACTGCCACAGAGGCGTATTAACTAGTTTTCAGTATCTATGCTGAAAGCTAAAACAGCTATTTTAACCTAAACTCTCACCATTTTCCTGATCTTTTGCCTATTGAGTTCACCTCATCCTAAATACTCGTAACTAGACCGCATAAAATGCTCAAATTATCAGCCATATAGCCATATCCATACAGACCATTTAGGCCAACTACCGCCTAAGATACTGCAGTTATCAGTAACTACTTAATCTTATGAGGCCCATTTACCAAAGGTTATACGGTCATTACCGCCGTAGTCTTTTGCTGAGGCTACTTCGCTGTAGCCAAGATCTGTCATGATCTTTTGTACTGCTGCAGCTTGATTGTAGCCGTGCTCAAAGATCAAGAAACCGCCTTTATTTAAATGCTCGCGAGCTTCACTTGCAATCAGCCTAATATCATCCAATCCATCTTTGCCTGATACCAAAGCACTCAACGGCTCAAAGCGAACATCGCCCGCACTTAAATGCGGATCATTTTCTTCGATATATGGCGGGTTCGATACAATCAAATCAAAGGAATGGCATACAGCAAAGTTAGTATCCTCAGAGGCAACTTTGTCAGACTTTAAAGCCTCAAACCACGATCCAAGCATGAAGGTAACGCTAAGATCATTAAGCCTAGCATTTTCCATTGCTACCTCAAGAGCAGCGGCACTAAAGTCAACCGCATATGCATCAAGTAGTGGACGCTCTTTCTTTAAAGACAAAATGATTGCTCCAGTACCTGTGCCTAAATCGATGACGCTCTTTAGCTGATGCTCATCAATTAAAGACAATGCCTTTTCTACTAGCACCTCAGTATCTGGTCTTGGGATCAGCGTATCTTTAGTAACTTTTAAAGTAAGCGACCAAAAATCGCGCTCCCCAATCAGATGAGCAATGGGATGTCCTTCCTCACGCTTAGCTACTAAGTCCTTAAAGGCCGCAACTTGCTCATCAGTTAGCTCTTTATCATCGTAGACAGTGAGCATGGTAAAGGACAGACCTGTCACATGCATCATTAACAGCTTGGCATCAAGCTTGGCTGACTCGATACCTTGTGCCTCAAAAGACTGTATCGCCTCTTTTAATAACTCTCTTAATTGCACGTGCCTATCCTCATCTACTTAGACCATGATCCGGTATTGCGGTATTGATTGTAGCCCAGTCGCATATTGTACTGACTAAGCACTAGCAATCAGCAAAATTCGGGAACAAAGTTATCAAACGGGCTATATATGCTCTTCGTATCAGCCACACAGTCCGTGCAAAACATACAAAAGCGCCACCAGCATAAACCATCAGCGCTTCAAGGATCATAAGCATCTACACAGCAAATTGTGATTAACAAAGCCCATCACTCATAAGCGTTCGCATTATTATGAGGCAGTAAAACTAAGGCAAAACCCATCCAAGAACGGCTTATTCATCGCAAACAGTTGTAACTGAAAATTTGAAGCAAAATTTGATCCACATCACATAAAATTTGTGATATAGTTCACATAAATTAAGACTACCTAGTACTGATGATTCAATTAGTTTTCAGATAGTTGCTTCTTTAGGTTCGTAAGCTCCATAGCAATCAATCTTGCTATCAACTAAGTCTCACAAGAGACTCGAGCATATAGTGCTATCACTGCACTAACCTAGCCTTTGACAGAATTTAGCTTAAGCACATAGTCACACCATTAAAAGAATAGACGCCTATGGGACTCAAACGGCGCAGATGGTTGTGCTTAAGAAACTAACTAACAAAAGATTTAAACAGGTAATATTATGACTAACATTATGTACAGCATCCTTATGAGCTTATCTTCTTCAATCGCTGCTCCATACACTGCTAAGACCACTGCAGTTGCAGCTAATGTAAGCTCCAACAATAAGACCAATGAGCAGGTTGAGCAATCAAATCCTGCCAACGTAGTAGCCTCTCACTAATTGAGAGACCACCAGAGCGCACCTCTGAAATAAGTGTATCGTGTTATGGCCAAGCAATTGGCCATGTAGAAAAGCAGCTTCGGTTGCTTTTCTGCTATCTACCCTCCTCAAATCTCACCCACCACACATAAACAACCTCTAGCCTCTCTACAGCAGCGATCTTAGCCAAGATTTTATCCGCAACCTCAGCCACGCCCATCAGTCAGGCCTATGTGCAATACCAGCACAAAACAATCAAGCACCATCGAAAGTTACTTTGTAGAGCCTATATTTACTGGCATTTGAATAATAACGAACCATTGATAAAGCGCATGGCGTTGCTGGCTAAAAGAACAAAACATTTAGTTTCTCAAAGCAATTTTCCGCAAGCGTATAGATTTAGTGCATTTGCCTGACAATAGATATAACTAATGTATCTAGGTTACATAAAGCCACAGCACTGCTTTGTTTTAGCAACTAAAACGACCATTCCTATATTTAAGCCGGCCTCTACCCAACTTAAAGCTAATTCGTTATACCAACACCTTGTCTAATAAGTGCTAATAACGAGTTTCATTATGCTTTACACCCATTTTCACTTAATACTCAACAATCCGCATTAAATACGCTTTTGAAAGACTACAGCATCCGTTGAACAGAAAAGTCTATTAAACAAAACCTTACGGGTCTTACACATTTATGCTTATTGTTTTGTGTAAAATACGATTAGGTATATGTACCGGATCTGTTTTATGAATTTAGCCAAAGCAATACAGCCTTTTGCAAAATCATTACTCACATTAGACCGCATCTAATGTGATCAGCTACCTAGTTGTTTTGATCGCTCATAATTCAGGCAACTATTAAGATTACATTTGGCCAGAAACGCTCAGCCACCAACCTCATGGTGCAGATATCCGGATACTACTTCACTCATCAATAGATTTTGAAGCATCAAATCATAGGATTGCACTATGGCAGTATATGTGAATACAAATTACAGCGCTCTTCAAGGCCAACGCTACTTAGGCAACGTCCAGAACTCTCTGACGACAACATATCAGCGTCTATCTAGCGGAATGAGGATCAATAGCGCCAAAGACGATGCTGCTGGTCTCCAGATCGCTGATCGCTTAACAAGCCAGATAAATGGCTTAAATCAGGGAAATCGTAACGCATCAGACGGTATCGCACTTGCCCAGACAGCTGAATCTGCAATGGATGAGATCTCTGGCATGATGCAGAAGATCCGTACCTTAGCAGTACAAGCTAATAATGGTACTAACACTATAGATGACAAGAAGGCTCTGTCAAAAGAAGCTACTGCTTTAGCTACAGAAATCAATCGTATCGTAAAGCAGACAACCTTTGCTGGAAAGACTATCCTGAATGGTCAGCAAGATAACTCTATTGCCCCTCCAACAGGAGCAAACGCTACACAGAACAAAGGTAAAGCGCAAGCAATTAGTCTTCAGGTTGGCTCAAACAAGGGAGATACAATCTCATTTGATCTACAAAATATGATCTTTTCAAAGTTGGCTGAAGCAAATAAGATTCAAGGTACTGGCAATAACGCAGCATTTGACAAGATTTACAAGGATCATACAACTGCAATTGGAAAGGGAGCAGATGACGCTGTAAACATCAACTTCTCTGTCGCAGGAGCACCAGAATCATTGATCGCTGCTATGGATATCATGATTGGTGCTGTCGATGCTGAGCGCGCTAATTTAGGTGCGCTCCAGAATCGTCTTGAGTCATCTATCCGCAACCAGTCTAACGTTGCTGCTAACGAAGCTGATGCTCGCTCACGTATTCGTGATGCTGATTTTGCAGAAGAGTCTGCAAACCTTTCACAGCAGTCTATCATCCAGCAGGCTGCCGCATCCATGCTGATGCAGGCCAACACCCGTCCACAGCTTGGCTTAAGCCTCTTAGGCTAATAGTAAGGAGTAATTCCCATGGCAGTATATGTGAATACAAATTACAGCGCTCTTCAAGGCCAACGCTACTTAGGCAACGTCCAGAACTCTCTGACGACCACATATCAGCGTCTATCTAGCGGAATGAGGATCAATAGCGCCAAAGACGATGCTGCTGGTCTCCAGATCGCTGATCGTTTAACCAGCCAGATAAATGGCTTAAATCAGGGAAATCGTAACGCTTCTGACGGTATCGCCCTTGCTCAGACTATTGAGTCAGGCATGGATGAGATCTCAGGTATGCTTCAGAAGATGCGTACCTTAGCAGTCCAATCAGCAAACGGAACCAATACTACTGAAGATCGCACTGCTCTTTTTAAAGAGATGGGGGCCTTAGCAACCGAGATCAACCGAATCTCAACCCAAACCACCTTTGCGGGCAAGTCAGTCTTAAACGGCAAAGTAGCTGGTTCTATCTACGGCGATCCTGCAGCCGGTGGTGCTCCTGGTCCAGGCGCTAATCCTGCTGGTGATAAAGGCACTCTAACTTTACAAGTAGGTTCGAATAAGGGCGACACCATCTCTTTTGATGTTGAATCTGTGTACTTCTCGAAGATTGCAAATGATAACAATCTCATTGGCACAAATGCTGATAAATTCTTCAAGGTTGCCAACGGAGAAGTAACCATTAACATCAATAAGATTAGCTTTACACCACCAGCAGGCAATCAAGGTGGCAATAATCTAAAGTATATTGGTGATGTTATCAACCTGATGGATAGCGCTATTGCCAAGGTCGATGGCATGCGTGCCGACCTTGGTGCTTTACAAAATCGTTTAGAGTCATCTATCCGCAACCAGTCTAATGTTGCTGCTAATGAGGCCGACGCTCGCAGCCGTATTCGCGATGCTGACTTTGCTGAAGAATCAGCCAACCTATCACAGCAATCAATCATTCAGCAGGCTGCCGCATCGATGCTGATGCAGGCTAATACTCGTCCACAGCTTGGTCTAAGTCTATTAGGTTAATATGAGGGGTACGCTTCAATGGCAGTTTATGTGAATACAAATTACAGCGCTCTTCAAGGCCAACGCTACTTAGGCAACGTCCAGAACTCTCTGACGACCACATATCAGCGTCTATCTAGCGGAATGAGGATCAATAGCGCCAAAGACGATGCTGCCGGTCTCCAGATCGCAGATCGCTTAACAAGCCAGATAAATGGTTTAAATCAGGGAAATCGTAACGCCTCAGACGGTATCGCACTTGCCCAGACTATTGAGTCTGGCATGGACGAAATCTCAGGAATGCTTCAGAAGATGCGTACTTTAGCTGTCCAATCAGCTAATGGCACCAACACAACTGAAGATCGCTCCGCTCTCTTTAAGGAAATGTCCGCCTTAGCTACAGAGATCAACCGCATCTCCACCCAAACCACCTTTGCTGGAAAGTCAGTCTTAAATGGCAAAGTAGCTGGTTCTATCTACGGCGATCCTGCTGCCGGTGGTGGCCCAGGTGCTGGCGGTAATAACCCAGCAGGTGATAAAGGCACTCTCACTTTACAAGTAGGTTCGAATAAGGGCGACACCATCTCATTTGATGTTGAGTCGGTTTACTTCTCTAAGATCGCAGCTAATGGCGATCTTATTGGTAATGACAAATTCTTTAAAGTTACCAACGGTGAAGTAACCATTAACATCAATAAGATCAGCTTTGCTCCTCCAACAGGTCAGGGCCAACAAGGTCAGTTGAAGTATATTGGTGAAGTTATCGACCTGATGGATACCGCAATTGCCAAGGTTGATGGCATGCGTGCCGACCTTGGTGCTTTACAAAATCGTTTAGAGTCATCTATCCGCAACCAGTCTAATGTTGCTGCTAATGAGGCCGACGCTCGCAGCCGTATTCGCGATGCTGACTTTGCTGAAGAATCAGCTAACTTATCTCAGCAGTCAATCATCCAGCAAGCTGCCGCTTCCATGCTGATGCAAGCAAACACCCGTCCACAGCTTGGCTTGAGTCTGTTAGGTTAATGTGAGGAGTATCTACCATGGCAGTATATGTTAATACCAATTACTCAGCTCTTCAGGGCCAGCGCTACTTAGGCAACGTCCAGAACTCCCTGACCACGACATACCAAAGATTATCCTCAGGTCTTCGTATAAACAGCGCTAAAGATGACGCTGCAGGCCTCCAAATTGCTGACCGTCTAACATCCCAGATTAATGGTCTCAACCAGGGTAACCGCAACGCATCTGACGGTATCGCTTTAGCTCAGACAGCAGAAGCAGGCATGGACGAAATCGCTGGCATGCTCCAAAAGATTCGTACTTTAGCAGTTCAGGCAAACAACGGTACTAACACTGAAAAAGACAGAGAGTCTTTATCAAAAGAAGCTTCTGCACTAGCAACAGAGATAACACGAATTGCCAAGCAAACAACTTTTGCAGGCAAAACAATTCTCAATGGCAAGCAGACAAACTCAATCGATCCTATTGCAGGTAATGCACAACCTCCAGCAGCTGCAGGTGCTACTCAAAATATTACTTTGCAGGTCGGCTCAAATAAGGGCGATACCATCAGCTTTAACTTAGTGAATCTTCAGTTTTCCGTAGCGGGTAAGGCTGCTGATGCTAATTTTGATACAAACATCAAAGATAAACTTGTAGCGATTGATAATGGCAAAAGCACGGTTACATTCAAGTTCTCAGCTGCATCCGTAGCCAAATTAACTATTGAGCTTATGGATAAGATGATTGGTCACGTAGATGCACAACGTGCCGATCTTGGTGCGATCCAGAACAGACTTGAGTCATCTATCCGCAACCAGTCTAACGTTGCTGCTAATGAGGCTGATGCTCGCTCACGTATTCGCGATGCTGATTTTGCTGAGGAGTCTGCAAACCTTTCACAGCAGTCCATCATTCAGCAGGCTGCAGCTTCCATGCTGATGCAGGCAAACACCCGTCCACAGCTAGGCTTAAGCCTGCTTGGCTAAGAATTTTTGGCTTTGCTTGTGAGCGTTTTGCTCATTTAGAAAACCCTGCTTATGCGGGGTTTTCTGCTTTTTATGCTAGCTGTTTGAAAGGCCTTGGCTTTAGCTTGTTGTATGTTTGATGATTTGAGCGGTGCCTGAGTTTTAGGGGATTTTGGGCTTGTTTAGAGGCGATTTTGGCAAAAGATTACGGTTGATGGTGCATTAGATGTGGTCGTATTGGCGATAAACTGTTAAAATACGCGATTGATTTGCCGGCCGCTTATATTTGACACTAAGGTCGGTACAGAATCTTAGATAGATTGGGTTTGCTAATGCAAGAAAGTATTCTTAGAAGACTAGATTCCATCGTAGAGCGTCACCAGGAAGTTGAGCAGTTATTAGCTCAGCCTGATGTGATTGCAGACCAGGAAAAGTTCCGTGAGCTTAACCGCGAGTACTCACGTCTGCAGGTAATGGTTGATACTTACAAAGAGTTCAAGACCTGCTCATCAGATCTCGAAGAAATGGAAATGATGCTCAGCGGTGATGACGAAGAAATGCGTGCTATGGCCGAAGAGGAAGTTGGCCCAACACGTGAACGTCTTGAGAAGCTTGAGCACGACTTACAGATCTTACTGCTGCCTCACGACGAGCGCGACGATTGCAACTGCTTCCTTGAAATCCGTGCTGGTACTGGTGGCGATGAAGCTGCTTTATTTGCTGGCGAGCTGTTTAGACTGTACACCAAGTACTGCGAGCAAAAGCACTGGACTTTAGATGTAGTATCCATTTCTGAAGGTGAAATGGGCGGCTGCAAAGAAGTTATTGCCAAGCTCTCTGGTGAAGGTGCTTACGGTTACATGAAGTTTGAGTCCGGTGGTCACCGTGTGCAACGTGTGCCTGAAACCGAGTCACAAGGTCGTGTACACACCTCAGCATGTACTGTGATGGTTCTCCCTGAGATCCCTCCATCAAAGGCTCCAGAGATCAATCCAGCTGATCTGCGTATTGATACTTTCCGCGCCTCCGGTGCAGGTGGTCAGCACATTAACAAGACCGACTCTGCTATCCGTATTACCCACATTCCAACTGGCTTAGTAGTTGAGTGTCAAGATCAGCGTTCACAGCACTCTAACCGTGCTCGTGCAATGGAAGTTCTCGTATCACGTTTAGCCAAGCTTGAAGAAGACAAGCGCAATGCTACCTTAGCTGAGCAGCGTCAGTCTGTATTTAGCTCTGGTGATCGTTCTGATCGTATTCGTACTTACAACTTCCCACAAAGCCGTGTAACTGATCACCGTATCAATCTGACTTTATATCGCCTCAACGAAGTTATGGAAGGCAAGTTAGATCTGATCTTACAGCCAGTTATCGAAGAGTACCAAGCAGAGCAGCTTGCAGCTATGGCTCAGCAAGGCGCTCTCTAGCAGCTCTCTTGCAACTACTTAAGGTAGTGGATGCATCCCCAAAGAAACCTTGCTCATATGGGCAAGGTTTTTTATATCTTTGCAGCCACTTTGTCTTTGCTGCAGTGCATTTGCTGGTCTTTCCTGTACCTGACTAATTCTTATCGCTTTAGCTGCATTGCGTTCACTCGTTTTCCTGTGCTTGCCTATTTCTTATCGCTTTAGCTGCACATTATGTTTGCAGTTAAGTGGTAATGCTATACTATAGCTTAGAGCGTATATCTTTTATCTTTGTTGAGTGCAGCGCTATGCAAAACAATCACAGCAAGCAGACTTTAAAGCCTAAAGTATTAGTACTGGGTGCCTCATGGGAAGTAGAAATCTTCTATCGCTTACTGCTTGAGGAAAACCTTGCTGTATTGTCATTTGATAGAGCGCCCGCTCTATCTGAAGAGATAAAGTCTCATCCTGACTTAACTTGCCACCACATCGACTTTTCTCAACAAGATCAGGTCAATGCCATAATTGAAAAAGAGCACCTTGATTACTCCATTGCTGTGCCAGTTGGTCGTGCGTTAACGGCACTTGGTCGTATCAACGATACCTTTAAGCTCAATGGCCCATCATTCCACGCTATCGATACGCTTACTGATAAGCATAAGCTCCACTTACATTTAAACGCTCATCATCTTAATGACCACGACTTTATCTGCCTCCCTGATGAGGCGATTAAGGCTGATGATAGCTCTTGTGCTTTGCCACTGTCACTGCGACAGCTCCATAGCATGGTTAATACCATTGAAGAGCGCTTTAACTATCAACTCATTATCAAGCCTTGCTATGGCTCAGGATCTTTAGGCGTGAGTGTGATTGAAAGCCGTGATGACTTGCTTTCCTATCGTCTACCGGAGCGCTTTAAAGATGATCCTGTACTTGTAGAGCAATACATCTACGCCACTGAGTACTTAGTCAATGCCTTTATTGATGCTGATGGTGTATGCCATAGTTTAGGCATCTATCAAAAGGAGATGACTTTAAAACCTTATCGTCAGGAGCTTGCCTATTTATCTGATGACTATGCTGAGGACTTTAAGCTCATCAAGCCATGCATTGAGGAGCTTGGTAAAAGCCTAAACCTTGTTAACAGCTATGTTCAGGCCGACATGTTTGTGAATAGACAAGATGGCAAGGTCAATATTGTCGACTTCTCCCCACGTCTTACTGGTAATAGCATTATCGATATGCAGCTTACCAATAAGATTAATCCAATTGCAGTATTTAAACGCTGTGTCGTGGATAAGCAGCCATTTGTAGAGTTTGCTAAGCAAGAACCTGCTTGCATGCATTTCTATGACTTTAGAGATTGCCCGGAAGGTTCTTCTTACGCTCATGACGATGCAACTAGTGATACCTTCTTAGATGCTATCTTTACTCCTGAAGAGCGCTCTCATATTGCGCTTATTCGCAACCATCTTAAAAAGGGAGATCCTTTAAAAGCCATGACTTGCGGCACCGACTGTGCACGTGGCTATATCATCACTACAGGAAAAACCTTAGAGCAAGCTACCGAGCTTGCTAAGCGCTATGTACGCGCCCTAGCCTCGCAAGCATAAGCATCTCTTAAAGACATCTTCTAACGTTCAAGCTACACTCCATAATTAGGCCTTGGCGCTTTGCTAAGGCCTTAACCTCTCTCTACTTTACAAGATCTGCTCTTGTGTCCTTGCCTGTCGTTTGTCTCCTTGGCTGCCTCTTGTGTTTTGCATATCTCTTATTTTTGCATATCTCTTGTGCCCTTGGATCTATTTCATGCTTTAGCGCTAGCGTTACAGCGTACTCTTGGATTAGGCGTTGTTACCTTCTTTTCGTCTGTTTATTTGTTGCTTTCAATTTTATGTTCTTTATTGTCTGTGCATCGTTTGTAGACTGTACTTATGGTTGCTAGGCTAGGTCTTTTGCGCATAAATGTGCTCTGTGGATGAGCCTTTGCTGTTGCACATACATATAAAAAGAGCAGTCGTCAGTGAGTACCAACGGCTGCTCTTTGTGGCCAGTGAAGGCCTTTTATGTAGTCCTAGATTTATCTAGGACTTATTTAGTCCTTGCCCTTGCGGATGATGCCAGCAAGCTTACCAACTACTGATTTGACGGCGGAGGAGTCTTCTTTTTGCTCATCCTTGTCCTCAGTATCTGATGACTTTTTATCCTGATAGTCCTCAGCGTTGAGATCGTCGCTAGCATCTGTTGCCGCATTGTCCTTAGCAGTTGGCATGTTGCCAATATCTGCCTGTGCGTTGCTATTAGCTGCTACATCTGATGATGAGCTCTTCATGGCTAAGACGGACTCAACTGTAAGGTCATCATCATCGCTTGCAGCTTGGAGCGTTACCTTAGCCTGCTGCTCATCAAGAGTTGAGATCTTTTGAGACAGCTCTGATGCATTGAGCTCGTTATTGTTTGCAACAGCAAACTCAGGTGCTTCATGTGCCTCTAAGACGCTCTTGACAGTCTCATCATGAGCCTTGGTTAGGTCATCTGCCTTTTCGCTATAGCTATTTTCTTCAGCAAAAGACTTGCTCTCCTTAGCATCTACAGTTTTAGCCTGAGTCTGCTCCTTGATAGCTGCCTTTTGGGTAGTATCTTGAGTAGTTGGCTTTACTGCTGCGCTGTCGGAGACGGCGCTGTCTTTGTCTGCTGCAGCTTTGGCTTTGGCGTCAGCTTTGGTCTCTGTAGCGTTAGAGTCATCTTTAGATCCGTCTTTTGAACTCTCATTGGACTCATTAAAGCGAGGATCTTTTGCTGAGATGACTTCCTTAACAAGAGTGTCTGCTACCTCTTTGGTAGTGTCTTTCTTGTCATCGTTTTGCTCATCTTCAGCCTTGTCCTTGTGCTCTACTACCTTCACTGCGGCCTTAGCTGCAGCTGCGGTTACCGATGCTGTGGCGGTGACGATCTTAACGGCCTTCACTGCAGGGGCAGCCACTACGCTAGCAACAGTTGAAACAGCACTTGCAGCCTTGGCAGTAACTTCACCTAAGGTGTCGCTCTCCTCTTTGCGGTCACCTTCTTCTTCAGCTTTCTTTTGAGCCTCCAAAGCTTGCTGTGCCTTAGCCTTTTGCTTGCCTTCAGCTTTCTTGGCAGCTGCAATCTCTGCAGCAACACGAGCTTCCTGTGCGGCCTTTTCTACAGCCTGCTTAGCCTCTAAAGCCTTAGCCTTAGCAGCCTCTGCCTCAGCAGCAGCCTTAGCTACTTCCTCTTGAGCGGATTGAGCTTCAGCTGCTGCCTTTAAGGCCTCATCATCTGATGATTTAGCACTCTTAGATGCACAAGCTTCGCTAGGATCAGCCTCCTTAGACTCGTCCTTAGAGCTTGCCTCAAGACTTGCCTTTTCTGCATCACCTTCTTGAGCTTGAGCCTTGGTATCAGTACTATCGTTTGCCTTAGCCGCAAAGTCAGCAGCATTAAGCTCATCGCTAGGTGCATTGTCCTTTACGGTCTCCTTAGACTCACTTGCTTTCATGCTAAGCTCAGCTACATCTACAGTAGACTCTTGCAATAAGGTCTCTTGCTCATCTGATACCGCCTTGCTATCAGACTCTGCATTTGTATCAGCTTTGCTCTTGCTCTCTTGAGCAGCTTCCTTCGCTTTAGCCTCTGCAGCCTCTAGCGCAGCTTTAGCCTTCGCCTCAGCCACTGCAGCTTCTGCTAAAGCTTGAGCTTCGATTTCAGCAGCCTTAATGGCAGCAACACGAGCAGCGGCAGCAGCACGCAGCGCAGCCTTTTCTTCATCAGAACGCTCAATGTTTTCGCTTACTTCAACCTTAGCCTTGCCAACGATGTTGCTCAGATATGCAGCCACAGCCTTAGCAGTACCCTGAGCCACTTCCTTGTGCTCAGCGATCTTCTCACTGCTGTGGTCCACTTCTTCAACTGAGAGCTCGTACTTAGTCTTAGCCTTGATCTTCTTAACTGTCTTAGCCTCAGACTCTACACTCTCTTGAACATCGCTTTGAGCCTTGCTTGAAGCACTAGACTCATTGTCATCAGACTGCTCAGAAACATCATCATCGCTGCTCTTAGAGCTCTGATTAGATGCAATCTTCTCTTCTTGAGTCTTTGACTCATCGCTAGCGCTCTTAGCACTTACAGTAGTTGAGGCATAGTCATCAGCATTAAGAGGGCTATCGTCTACTACTGCTGCGCTCTCATCAGTGCTCTTAACTGCGGTCTTCTCAACCTTAGCCAGGCCTTCTGAATCAACAGCAATAACAGTCTTCGCCTCTTGAGATGCCTTGACAGTATCTTGGCTCTTTACCTCGCTCTTGTCAGACTCGCTATCCTTAGCCTCATCTGCAGCACTAACTTTAGAGGTGCTCTTAGACTTGAGCTCTTCAGTCTCATTATTAGCGACCTTGTTATCATTATTTTGCTTGTCTTCATCTGCCAAGGTTGCTTGATTCTCTACAGCCTTGTCCTCAACGATAGCACGCTCAACAGTCTCTTCAGCCTCTTGAGCAACCTCGCTTACGGTCTTTAAGACGGCCTCAGCAGACTGAGTCTTCTGTGCATTGTCCTCACTAGTGTCAATCTTAGTGGCGGTCACTGCAACAGTAGCTGCAGCCTTAGCAGCTTGAGCTGCTGCAAGCTGTACCTCGGCAAGATTTTGCTCATCTTGCTCCTTGTCAGATGCTTTCTTGAGAAGCTCAGCTACCTTAGATGCGGCCTCAGCAGCCTCAATAGCCTTTTGAGCAGCCTCAGCTGCTGCGGCACTACGCTTATTAGCCTCAGCAACAGCTGCTGCAGTTGGAGCTACAGAAGATGGGCCTTGAACTGGGGTTTCTAAGCTGTAGAGGTTTGCAGTACGTGCAGTACCGTGGTAACCAGTTGGTGCTGGCAGCCATGGACGATACTCTATTAAAGCAGTCTTACAAGCAAAGAAACGTAAATAGCAATAACCATGAATACCTGAGAAGGTGGCACCAATCAGAATTGCCAGTGAATCAGCATAACCATAAATACTGCTACCTTCGTATGCCAATGAGTCATAGAACATTGCCATACTAAAGCCGATACCGGTAAGTAAGCTCATGCCATAAAGCTGCTTGGTGTTTACATCTGATGGCAGCTGCACGAGCTTGTAGCGTGAAGCTAAGTAAATAACAGTGAAAATGCCTAAAGGCTTACCAATGATGAGCGCTAAGATAATACCGAGCGATACATTGGAGAACATGGTGGATAAGTTGATATTACCTAAATCCACACCGGCGTTGGCCAAGGTAAAGAGCGGTAAGATCGCAAAAGAGACCCACAGACCAATATTGTCACTGACCTCTTGAACTACAGGCGCACCACTTCTGTCACGCATTGGCATACTAAAGGCGGTGATAATACCTGCAATAGTAGCGTGCACACCTGACTTTAAGATGGAGAACCAAATAATCGCACCCAAGGCAATATATAACGACTTTCTGCCAACTCCAAAGAAGTTAAGGATCATTAAACCAACAATGGAGACTGCTGCAGGAATCAGCGCATAAACATCTAAACCAGAGTTGTAGAAGATAGCAACTACAGCCATAGCGCCCATGTCATCAAACACTGAGATAGAGAGCAGTAAAATCTTCAGTGAATTAGGCACCCTCTTGCCTAAGAGCATGATGAGAGCTACAGCAAAAGCAGTATCTGTCGAGGTTGGAATAGCCCAACCACGCATCGCAAACTCGTCATGGTAGTTAAATAAAATAAAGATGAGCGCTGGCGTACAGATACCTGCAATCGCCGCAATACTTGGGAGCAAGATATTGCGCGGATCTGATAAATGTCCCTCAACGAACTCAATTTTCAGCTGCAGACCGATGGAGAAAAAGAAGATCGTGATAAGACCATCGTTGATCCACAACAGTAACGGCTTCATTAAAATGAAGTCACCAAAGACGATACCTGCCGTAGTATCAAGCCAGTGCCTATAACTAGTTGAGTACGAGCCGTTTTGTAATATCAGAGCTAAAACAATACACAGCAGCATTACAATGCCGCCAGCTGCATCGGAGTGGGTTATCTTGTCAAAGGAGCGCGGAATACGAACTCTGATGTCGGAAAATAATTTCATTGGCTGTAAGCGCCTATAAGAAGAATTGGGGTTAGCGACAAACATGTACTAGTGCAAAGATTTAGTACACGCCACATTCTCTTTGATGAAATTAGAGGGACTTGCTATGAGTAATAGCAATCTATTAGGAACTTAACACCACAAGCTGCCAAACCTTTTAAGTCTTGTTGAACACAAGATGTCAAACAACAAACACACAAAACGTGTATTAACATCATCAATCTTGGCTCTAAAAGCAATCAAGCTTTCTTGCCATCAACTAAAGCTCTAAACACTCCTTAGCTTAAAGCTTAGTGCTCGCACTCCTCATAATGCCTACATCTTTTGAGTACATGTAAAGCTATCTTTTACTAAGCTTCACCAGTTCTCTTCTATAGCTACTCTTAACACATGCAAAGGCTCCGAAACCTTTGATGGGCAGTTATTAAGAGAGCTACAACTCCTTTAATCATCTAACAGCACTTTTAAAGACATCTAAGCATGTTTAAGAGCATGCAATTTACAAAGCGTAGATACGTTTTGAGCAGCTAAAAAGTTAGGCCGATGCTTGAGAGGTGAGTATAACCGTTTGCTCTGTACAAACTGGCTATGTGACATGGCTTAGCTAATGTAATGTAGCTATAACTTTGCATTGCACAAACTTAAAGCTCTCCATCACATAGCATTGCGCTAACAATCCATGTAACCACTTTGCTTAACACACACTATACGAGTAACCATTTAGCATTGCACTAAATGGTCAGACCTCAAGGTTTCGCCTGACTCATAGATGCTTTTAGACGGATGCTCTTGCTAAGAGTATGTTCACACAATATTCATAGTGAATATGCTCTTACTTTGCCTTGTTTGCTTGAGTGGACGTCAAAAGAAGCTATTTGTAGGTTTGTTATGATGTTAATGACAATGAGCCTTCAGACATGGTTCCTTGCAATGTCTTATCTTGAGCAGACTCTAATCACGTGTTCATTGTGCATCATTTTGTGCTCGTGATAAAGCACAAATATCAATAAGTTTTAGCATGTTTGACTTTTATCTCACCGCCTAATCAGTTCACGGTACACTATCTATTCTAATTATCTTTCTCTCAATAAATAATACGTACAACCTCACTCATAGCGAGCATCGCCAACTACCTGCTCTATACGTAAATTTAATGGTGGTACGCCAATCATTAAAACTACAGCAGCATGTGTCATGACAAAGTTTCACGAGCTACGTAAACATATTTATCTTGAGGCCCGTACTCACATGAATAGCTAACTTATAAAAAATCATCATCCAAGCGATAGGCAATATTTGTATAGGCATGCCTCATGTTGAAGCTGACTTTAACAAGTAGCGTCACGCTATCTAAAGCAATCAACTTTCAGATCATTTTGCACCATATTGCATATTTAGCTGCTAAGATCTAACAATTTTTAGATGTAAGAGTATTTGAGTTTTATGTTTTGCTATACTTTTAGGCTGCTTGTGCCGTGTCTAGCTTGATTTCAGATCTGGCGCTTTTTCACGAGTCTATTAGTAGTTAGTGCTTTTACCACCATTTAAATGACTGTAACTTTAGCGAGCAAGTCATAAATTGGGATTGAGACAGCTTACTTAAAGCATCTCTTTTATTTTTAAGCACTTGATGCGACAGTGTGAGTTTGATGCTGTTGTTTTAGTTTGCACTTAATGTATTGAATGCTTGTTTAGTTGTGTGTGATGGCTGATACACACAATAGCTATGGTGCGGTTTAGTAACTCGTGTTGCTAGACTCTTTAGTCCCCATAGACTAACAAGCTAAGGTTGACGTATATGTACGTAGCAGAGCCAAGTGAGTTTAACTTAAAAGAGCTCTATGAAGAGCTTTTTCCACTATGCCGTTCAATCACAGGGCCTGCCTACGAACAGTCCTTAGAAATTCTCAAAAAGTACGTGCCTTTTACCATTGAGTCATTTCCATCTGGAAGCAAGGTCAACGACTGGACTGTGCCAGAGGGATGGAGCTTAAATAGAGCCACCTTAAAAGACTCTCAAGGCAATATCATCTTAGATACACACCAAAATCCATTGCACGTACTTAACTTCTCCGAGCCTTTTACTGGTAAAGTGAGCTTTGAAGATCTAAAAGAGCATCTGTTCTTTGATAAGAACAACCCCGATGCCATTCCGTATACCACCTCATACTACAAGCCTCGCTGGGGCTTAAACATTTCGTACAAGCAGTTTCAGGAACTCAAAGACGATGAGTATGAGGTATGTATAGACACCATTAAAGATACTAACGGCTCGCTAAAAGTTGGCATTTGTGATCTTAAAGGTGATAGTGACAAGATTATTCAAATCTCAAGCTATCTTTGCCATCCAAATATGCTCAACAATGAGCTCTCAGGCCCTCTTGCCCTGGTCTGTCTCTACTTGCTGCTCAAATCGCTGCCAAAGCGTCGTTATAGCTATCGCTTTGTGATTCATCCAGAGAGCATTGGATCAATTGCCTATCTTTCTAGATTCGCCCCTGAATTAAAAGAAAAGCTCGAGTATGGCATCAATCTTACTTGCTTAGCCTCTCCTCGTTCTAAAGACTCTGTAGAAGACCAGATAAGCACCATCTCACTTACGTCTGCATTACTTTCAAGTAGTGAAGAACAAGATCGCATTGAATACCATAAGCAGTTCTACCAAAGCTTCCAAAACAGTTATAACCATAACTTTTTGCAGTTGCCTGTTTCATTCAAGCTAACAAGACAAAGTTACATCGACTCTATCGTTTATGACAAAAAAATGCGTAGCCTAGGCAAAAATATTACTGCCTATGCCAAAGGTAGCTACTTTGAAAAAAGTCTAAACTCAAGTCACTATGTCAGCAAAGCAGTGACCGATATGACTCTTGATGATGAGCAACGCGTAGAAGACTATCTAACTACCTGTGCCTACTACTGTCGCTGCTTCACACTAAACCATCTGCCTAATTGCCACGTGTATACAGATCCACGCAAAGATGGTTTTATGTGCAGCTTTGATATCGATAACATGCTGCGTACTCTTGCTCAGGGCAATTGCGCTCGCTACGCCGTACGTGAGTACGCTCCTAACCATGGCTCGGATGAAAAACAATACTGTAGCCCCAAGCTCAATCTAAAGTATGTCCAAGCAACCCGCACTATGTATGGCAGCTATAACGAATATCACACCTCTTTAGATAACTCGGACACATTCTCTTTATGCAGCATCATGGATAGCGCCTTAGAGATTTTTGATTTCATTCGTTACTATGAAATCGCCAAGCTCAAGCCTACACTACTTAACGAGTGCGACCCGCAACTTGGCCCACGTGGCTTGTATCCAAACTCCAATGATCCCGAGAGCAGAGCTAAACGTAATAATTCTCATGGTGAGCTTGAAGTCATGCTGTATATTCTGTCACTTTGCTCTAGCGGTTTCACCACAGAAGAAATTGCCGAGTTTATTGACGAAAGCCCACTGAGAGTATCAAACATCATCTACAAACTCTATGACACTAAGGTGCTCGACTTTTCAGATTAACAAAGCCACCACGCCTCTTTATTACCACGAGTGAATTTGCTCAACCATATTGCTCTCAATGACTTACTTGCATAGATCTAATCCGTGCATTAGTTTGGTGATTGAGGGCTGTATGCGTGAGATATCAATCACAATGCCACGTAATACCTAGCTTAATCCCTTGGTTTTCATGCAATAGCCATTAGAAATTAAGTAAGCTATAGCCATACATGCTTGCTTCATCAAGCTGTCTAGTGTTTGCAGCATCAAGCTGCCTAGTGATTGCAGCTCCAAGCTGTCTAGTGATTGCAGTATAAGGCTGCCTAGTCTTTGCAGCTCCAAGCTGTCTAGTGATTGCAGTATAAAGCTGCCTAGTCTTTGCAGCTCCAAGCTGTCTAGTGATTGCAGCATAAAGCTGCCTAGTGCTTAGCAACACGGGGGATTGAGTACATGGAATTAAGTGCAACTGAACTTAACTTACAAGAGCTCTATGATGAGCTATTTCCTATCTGTAGATCGATTACTGGTCCAGGCTACGAAAAGTCACTGCAGATTCTACAGCGCTATATCCCTCTGAATATTGAGTCCTTTGATACAGGCACTCGTGTCTTTGACTGGACGGTTCCATCAGAGTGGAAGTTTATGAGTGCCACTTTAAAAGACCCTGATGGCAATGTCATTATTGATGCTGAGAAAAACAGCCTGCATATACTCAATTTCTCGGAGCCTTTTACTGGTCAGGTAAGCTTAGAGGAGCTCAAAGAGCACATTGTTTACGATGAGAACTTGCCTGATGCTATTCCTTACCGCACAGCCTACTACACCTCACGCTGGGGCTTTTGCATGTCTTACAATCAGTTTAAGCAACTGAAAGATGGCATGTATGAAGTTGATATTCAAACTAAGAAAAGAAAGCGTGGCTCGCTTAAGGTTGGCGTGTGTGAGCTCAAAGGTGAAAGCTCTCGCGTCGTGTTAATCTCAGCACCTTTATGCCATCCAAGCATGCTCAACAATGAGCTCTCTGGCCCACTTGCCTTAGTGTGTCTGTATCACTTGATTAAGGCCATGCCACAGCGTCGTTTTACTTATCGCTTTGTCCTTAATCCTGAAACTATTGGCTCAATTTCATATCTGTCTGATCATCATCAGGATCTTAAAAAGCGTCTTGAATATGGCATGGTGCTCACTTGCCTTGCCGCCCCACGTACAAAAGGTGCGCCCAAGGATGAAATCAAGACCATCTCAATTGAGGAGCCAAATTCCTTATGGATGGAAGATGATGAGCAGCTTGCTTTCCACGAGAAGCTGCTTAAAGACTTTAAAGACAGCTTCAACCACAACTTCCTTGAGTTGCCAATCTCCTTCAAGCTCTCTCGTCAAAGCTACATGGATGCTTTAGAGTTTGACTTTAGCAAGGAACAAGATAATCACATCAAGGGTTATAGAGAGGGTGGTTACTTTGAAAAGAGCTTGTCTTTAGATACCTCTTGCTACAAAGAGCTTACCGATACTACGCTCAACGACTCCACTCGTATTGAGATGTACAAAACCCACTTAGCTTACTTTGATCGTGCAGTTAATCCAAACCATCTGCTTGGTTACCATATCTACAGCGATCCTGCTAAGAGTGCGTTTAAGTGTAAGTACACGATTGATAATCGTCTGAGAAATATTGCCTTTGCAGAACCTGAGCGCTACTCACTGCGTACTTTTTGTCCAACAACTGGCTCTGATGAAAGACAGTACTGCAGCCCAGTGCTCAACTTGCCTTGCGTACAGGCTTGTCGTACTCAATATGCAATCTACGACTCTTATCATTCATCGCTTGATAATCAAGATCAGTTCTCTCTTTGCAGTATCATCGATAGTGCCATCAAGCTATATGAGGTGATTCGTTACTATGAGATCGCTGACTTAAAGCCATCCGTGCTGCTCCCTGGTGAGCCACAGCTTGGCTATCATGGTCTCTATCCAAACAACAATGATCCAGCCAACCTCGTGAAAAAAGGTTTAGCCTCAGATCAGCTCATCTTAACCATGTATCTAATCAGCTTATCTTCAGGAACCTACACGACCAAACAGATCATGACCTTCTTGAAGACCTCGCCACTGCGCATCTCCAGGCTCATCTACAAGCTCAGAGATAAAGGCATCATCGAGCTCGTCAAATAGACTTAAACCCTCTCATCCATGGGCAGCTGCGCCATCGCGCGTAGCTGTGCCGTACTGTGCAGCTACGCCAGCGTGTGTAGCTGCTCATGCCATCGCGCGTAGCTGTGCCATCGTGGGCTGCTACGCCATACTGCGTTGCTGCGACATCGTGCGTAGCTGCGTTATCGTGGGCAGCTGCTCATGCCATCAAACTCAAAGTTCCATGTCGTAGAGCATCAACAGCGCTTGTAGCGCATGCTGCATTAGCCCCTGCCATGCTCCATGCTCCATTTTATCCGTCGATCAGGACAATCGCCTTCTCTTGAGGTGATGGCGTCACCACCACAGCCGGTCGCTATGGTGCTTTTGCTGTAGCACATACGCAAAAAGGCCCCAAGATTTCTCAAGGGGCCTTAGCTTTTAGGACAAAAGTATTAGTGGAGCTATTGTTTACTGTACTATGTCCTTACTCTTCTACTTAGGTTATTACTTAAGCTGAAGAGCATTACGGATGGTAAAGAACAGATCGGTCTGGTCGGTTAAGCCAGTTACATTTAATGCAGCTGGGCCGTATGCAGCAACGCGCAGCTGAGCACCGGTGTGACCAGTATCATCAACATCCTCAGAGTTGCCGTAAGTAATGGACATGGTGGTGCCATCAGCAGTTACCACAGCCTGTGAGAAGCCAGGAGCCTGAGCATCTGGGTAAACAATCTGAGTGGAGTGTGCGTGGTCAGCAGTTACGATAACTAAGGTGTTGCCGTCCTTCTTTGCAAAGTCCATAGCTACCTTTACAGCCTCGTCTAAGTCCATGGTCTCACCAAACTGGCCGCATGGGTTTGATGCGTGAGCCTGCTTATCGATAGATGCACCTTCAACTTGTAAGAAGAAGCCCTTCTCGTTCTTAGATAAGAGCTCGATAGCCTTTGAGGTCATGTCAGCTAATACTGGAACCTGTGCACCACGCTCAGCGTTAACTTCGCACTTAACGGCTGGCTTGTTAAGGTTGCCATGCAGTGATGCCTGTGGGCCCTTTAAGCGGATTGGCATATTGCCCTCAGCAAAGAGGCCTAACAGAGGCTGCTTTTGATCTGCAACGTTAACATTCTTGAGATCATCTAAGTTATCAACAAACTTGAAGCCGCGCTTTTGTGCCTGCTCAAGTAAGGTCATGCCCTTGTAATCACCAGCCTTAGCTGCCTCACGGAAGGAAGCTGCACCGCCACCTAAAACCACATCAGGACGCAGAGCTAAAATCTGCTCGCTGATAGAACCTGGGCCGCCGTTCTCAAGAGCGTTAGCTGGGCAAAGCTTGGTTACTGAGTTAGGGCCATAGCACTTTCTGTGAACTACGTGAGCAATCTGAGCTGCAGGAGTAGCATCCTGGATTTCAGCGGTTGAAACAACACCAGTAGCTAAACCTTTAGCCTTGGCCATTTCAACTAAGGTCTGATGTGGCTGACCGTATACGTCAACGCCGATAGCGCCGTTGTAAGACTTAACACCAGTTGACCAAGCAGTTGCAGAAGCAGCTGAGTCAGTTACGTAGTCTGGCTTCT
Organism: Anaerobiospirillum succiniciproducens DSM 6400; assembly: GCF_000482845.1. GTDB lineage: Bacteria > Pseudomonadota > Gammaproteobacteria > Enterobacterales > Succinivibrionaceae > Anaerobiospirillum > Anaerobiospirillum succiniciproducens. The sequence continues at coordinate 25,550 of NZ_AXWV01000001.1, read as the reverse complement.
GAGTGTTCTTTGATAAAGAGTAATGAGTATACTGGCCAGTAAATGGCAGAGCGTCGATACCCTCAAAGTAGCCGCCAGCACCCTTAGCAAAGTTACGCGCTGCAGTGATTTCTGAATCACCCATGCCGTCGCCAATGAGTAAGATTACGTTTTTGGCATGCTGAACCTTTGCTAAAGCTAATGCCTGCTCGTAAAGTTCTACCTGATTGTCATGAATACGACGAGCCCCTGCAAACTGAGTGATATCACCCTGAGCTGAGCGAACATACAGTGCGCTGTCATCAATCTTGCTCTGAGTTGAGTTACAAGCTGATACAGTTGCACAAGCTACAGCGATGGTCACAGCTTTGGCTAATAATGAGCAGTCGAACTTTAACATGTAATTTTCCTTTAGTACTATCCCAAATTCACCGATGCCACTGAGCAATTAAAAGCTTGTAGATGCCTACTTATTTTTTTGCTTACCTGTTAAGTAGCCTATGCTTTGTTGTTTTTGCCAATGAGTAATTTAATGATCTCTTCTTGGCGCTCCATACCGCTTTAGACTCAATATGTTTGTCTGATTTGGTATTGCTTAGTGATAAAGGTGGACAGATAAGCAGCCTACTTGACGCCGTTTTATTTTCTTGAGCTTTCCCATACGGTGTTGCTGCTTAATCTGACGCTTTGCATGATAGAGGGCCTTTGTTAAGGCTGTTACGTCCGATCGTAAATCTAAAGTTAAACTTTCAAGATCTTTGTTAAGAAACCCACACTATACTTAACACCGCCATCAAAACCCGATAAATAAGAGAAAAGATCCCACAACAACCATCATTGCAACTTACAAAAAATCGCCGATCGTAAGTCCTGCACACTCCCCATAAAATTTAAAAAACTCAATTGCAACTTACATTGCCCGCTAGTTACTAGCGCAAAAGCTGCATTTGCGCCACTTAACAAACCACCTGACTATCTAACAAAGGGCAAACAAATACCAAGATCAGCATAAGTAACATGCTGATCAATTAGCCATTTAACTTGACCATTAACAGCTCGGCGGATTTGGGCTTTCGTTACAGATTTAATTTGACCATTAGTTTGTTCGGCGGATTTGGGCTTTAGTTACAGGGAGTAACCTTGAGCTTTAAGGTATTCCTCGACCTCGTGTACATACGGGATGGATGGAGCAGCGCCATGACGGGTAACAGCAAGGGCTGCTGCAGCTGAGGCATAAGTCATGGCCATGCTAGGCTCATGACCCTTGCTTAGCATGGTAATGAAGTAGCCAAGTAAAGTATCACCTGCAGCTGTAGTATCCACAGGCTCAACTTTAAAGGCTGAACATGCAATTGGCTCTTGCTTGCCACGCTCTAAAAAGAGCGAGCCTGATGAGCCTAAGGTTAATAAGATGGAGGAGTCTTTATAGATTTCTGCAAGGCGCTGCAGCATCAGCTTTGGAGCAGTATCCGCGCTTAAGGATGACAGAGCGGCACCTTCAATCTCGTTAACAATGAGTAAGCTGCACTTATGCAGTGGCAACTTAGTAAGCTTTTCATCTACTGGCGAAGTGTTCATGCATATGTAAAGACCTTTAGCACTGGCCTTGTCGATGATCTCATCTAAAGCATTAGTCTCGTTTTGAATGACTAAGCAATCGCCTGCGCTAAATGATTTAAGCGCCGCATCAATATCATTGCTCGTAATGGTCTGATTAGCGCCGCCATAGAGCAAAATACAGTTTTGGCCATGGGCATCTACTTGAATAAAAGTATGGCCACTTGGTACATCAGTTAGCTGCTTAACGTTTTGTGAGTTGATGTTATTACTTTCGAGAGTCTCGAGCAAAATGGCTCCATCTACGGTACCAATGGCTCCTGAAAAGCTAACATCACCACCCGCTTTAGATAAAGCTACCGCCTGATTAAGACCCTTGCCGCCAGCATAGACATGACGACTTGTAGACGAGAGCGTTTCGCCAGGCTGTAAAAAGTGTGGCACCTCGTAGACATAGTCAACATTGAGTGAGCCAAAAACTAAGATCTTAGGACTAGAGTGCTGTGCAGCTGCAGCATGAGCAGCAGTTTTAGAGCAGTGTTCAGACTGCGGTGCCGAAATCAGATTTGATTCTGAAGATGACATTTTTTAGAACCTTTTGACTAATCGTTACACAAATGGCTAATCTTGAACATATCTAATAAAGCTTAGCTAATCAAGATAGATTGTTTAAAGCAATCAGTGGATTTACCTGGTACGTTCTTCACCTGCGAGCTAATACGACAAGCTTCTTCATGAACCATGTTAGAAACGCCCAACAAAAACGTCGAGACAAGCTCGACGTTAAATAGTGGTTTTGATTATTCAAATGAATCTTATCTAATGTTCAAAATAGAATCCATTACAGTATTCTGTGTCTGTAATGACTGCGAGTTGGCTTGATAGTTACGCTGAGCAGTAATTAGTTCAACTAGCTCAGTGGTCAAATCAACATTTGACAGCTCTAAGTTTGATCCCTTTATCGAGCCGCAAGATCCTGAGTTAGCTTCCTTAGCAATGGCCTCACCTGACGAGTTAGACTGTTTCCATTGAGTATCGCCAATCTTGATCAATCCTTGCTGATTAGCAAAATCAGCCATGGCCACCTTAGCAATATTCTTTACCTGGCCATTAGAGTACTCACACTGAATAATGCCGTTCTCATCAACAGACATGCCAATTAAGATACCAGTTGCGTAGCCATCATTAGTTGGAGCCTGACTTACAGAGAAGTTTGAAGAGCCATACTGACTTGCCGCAAACTGAATATTGAGCATCTGAGTTGGCTCAATACCCTGACCCAATGCAGTATGTAAAGAGCCGTCACAACCAGCCTGACCATCTTTCTTAAAAGTTTGGTCTTTAGCTTTAGGTGCAAATCCATCCAACTCACCAACGTTATCTGGGGCAGCCTGTGCATTTGGATTACCAAAGAGGGCATGACGTAAGCTGCCTGGAATCTTCTTATTGGCATTAGCGGCATCAGCTGGATTTACTAGCTCTACCTTGCCTGGGTACTGTTCTAAAACTTCGCCGTTTGGACCGAACTTAACCTGGAATCCAAAGAGATTTGAACTTGCAATAGTAGACTTGCTGCCTGAAGGCACGCTCATACATACTGGATTGTCTTTATAAGAAACACCAGGGCCTAATCCTTTACCCTTAACATCAGCAGGATGACCATCTACGTATGGGATAACGGTCCAATTGGTATTGTTTGATCCCTTTGCATCTGGACCTGTCTTGATCATGTAGTAAGTAAGAGTATGAGCACGACCTAGAGAATCATGGATAGTCTGTGAAGTGGAAGCTGTATATGTAGATGCATCATTTGGATCAAAATCGGTGTAGTACTGGATAAAGTTTCCTTGTCCAGGCTGGTCATTAGGTCCACCCTTTTGACCTCTGATTATATGTAGGGCATTAATTGCCATTTAGTCTGTCATTGTTGTCAATAAGCTAATTTACTATCTCACCATCTTGCTTGCTAATAGTTGTAAGCAAAGGCCCAACTAGTCTTTCTTGCGGTTACAAGTAATCAACAACAAAACAACAGCTAGTTGCAGCACAGAACAATTAACAATAGCATTTTGTTCAACTGTAATAGCGCGTAAGATGGGTTTGTAGCTGCTTAAGATAAGACCTAGATAACATTACTGAAAAAGGGCCGCCAGTTTAGATGCATTTTTGCAAGATTTGGCTTATAGTTTTGCGCAAACTTATATACAACACGTGCGCAAGATGTTGCTTATGTCTAAAAACGGACATAACAAACACTATTTGGTTAAAAACACTGTCATACTAGTTAACAAGTATTAGCGATCTAAGCGTGCAAGCTTATAATCATGAGCTACTACTGCGTTTTAGCTGTAGCTGTTACAGTTGGCTAGTTAACAAACAATTGGCGCTAGCTAAAGATTTTTTTGCACCTGTTGTATGTTTTCTGCAAAAACTGCCGTTACTTAGATCAAATGCAATGCCTTTTGAGTGTTGAAAAGCATTCTTGATCGAGTTTGACAGAAAAGAGAATTTTATGAACCCATTAAGCTTTATCAAATCTGGTCTGCGCCCTTTTAGATCCGCAGCTACTATTGCATGCATCATGGCTGCTGCTTCATTAGTGAGCCTCACCTCAACTGCTCAGGCAAACACCGAAGTTGAATGGGCAAAAGAAAACTTCAAAGGCGAACAAGACGCTATCATCAAGTGCGAAACTGGTTCCATGGCAGAGTGCAACTTCTTAGCTCAACAATACTTAGAGCGTAAGGAGTTCCAGCACGCAGCTAAGTACTTAACCAAGATCTGCTACTCCGATGATCCTGCTGCTTTAAAGACCTGTACAGCTGTAGCAACCTTGTTCACTGACAGCACTTACAACCTCAACGACTATGCTCGTGGTACTCAGATTGCTGATTACTTATGTGAAAAGGGTGACGCTTACGGCTGCTTACTCTTATCTAATCTCTACTTCTTAGGCGAGCATGTAGATCAGGACTTAGTTAAGGCTGGTGAGTATGGTCAGAAGGCTTGCAACCTTAAAGACCCAACTGGCTGCCGTCAGCTTGCTGTAATTACTTTCTCTGAGGCTTATGTGCTTAAGGATATCAAGATCGCTAAGCTTTCTTTTGAGTACCATAAGCGTGCTTGTGACCTTGGCAACCAGGACTCATGTGATGATGTTGCCGACTACGACCTCAAGATTAAGCAGTTTGAAAGCTTCGTTGAGCAAGAAGCTAAGAAGAACGCTCCATAAGCTTATTTTATTTTAGCTATAACAAAAAGGCCTCTATGTGTAGAGGCCTTTTTGTTTTTGATAGCTCTAAACTTTGCTTAGAGCTCGTTTAAAAATTCTTTATCCTCAAGATTCTTAATACCGTCATTGATGATACTGATAAGATCAAACATCACCGGATCTGATTTAGGCTCACGGCCTAGCTTGGAGCAAACATTACGATAGAACAAAGTTTGGCGCTTGTTTAGTTTTTTATCAGCCTGATAGCCAAACCAAATAATGCCGTGGATTGGTAAATAGATGAGGATGGGAATGATGATAATCAGGCTAGTTACTGCCATGTAGAAAGTCATCGATCCGGCCTGTGGAGCGGTAAAAAGTCGATAGAGGCCATGAAAGCCGCCACAGATGTAATAAATCCAAAAGACGAGCAGCGCAACTGCAGGTGGCACAAACTTCTTAGAGGTAGCGAGCATGGCTTTTACGCGCATCTCTGGAAAGATAGCCATCAATATCGGCTCATCAGGCCAAGCGTTCATATAATCATTACCGCGTTTAATTACCTGAATCAACGACATGCGCCATCTCCTTGAACATTTATCTTTAGCCACAACTTTCTTTGAGTGCGGTATTTTAACAGCTCAAGCTCTATTGTGACCTAATTTAGTTAGACCAAACTTTGCAACTAGCCCATCTACGCCAACTGTAAACAAATATTTTCCACCGTTGAATAAGATATTCTTATAAATACTTGCTATCACTTAGTGCAATCTCACCCATCAAACTCTATAAAAACGGGCTTTACGCTCAAAAAATCCGACTACTATACAGCCTCACATTTTTTGTAAAGAGACTTAATAAAGTCATTGTAATAATTGACCATGCATTTCGTACCAAGCTTGGATCCATGGTATTGCGTGGGACTATCCCAAGGCTGCGGGCTTTGTAAGCACGTCTTTTAAAAAACGGCAACATGCAGCGCACAAAGATTTTACTTGAGGCTTAGTTGCCTTTAGCGCAACTAACCTTGTTAGTATCTAAGGTAGACATCTTTACCATCTAAGCTAATAACTGTTGTGGCTTAATATGGCCTAAAGCCAATTTTTTGAGCAAAAGCAAAGCACTCTTACATCATTTGCGCTATCCTTTATAGAATCAACTTGCATCTGTCAGTTTAATTGGGCTCTTTTATGAGTGCTTAATGAGTTAATCTTAAAAGTTAACAGCCCTGATAGATGATGCTAATGTGCTCAAGGACTAAGACTTGTGCCAAAGTGCCTTATGTAAGTCATCTCAAGCCTTACATAAGGCTCTTTAATGCAGCCTGCAAGTACGTGGATCTGTTATTACCTCTCTTGCGTTCTTAGTTTGGCACCTAAATAATTTGGAGATTGATGTGTCACGTTCATTAATGCTTTTACCAACCGGCAAAGCTGACGGTTTATTTGTTGCTGCTAACGGTCTTGTTAAGGCTTTACAGGATAAGGGTGCCAAGGCTACCGTCTTCCGTCCATTTGACGTTTGCAAGAACGCCAAGGGTGCATGCAGCTGCAGCACTTACTCAATGTCAAAGTGCGAAGCTGTTAAGTACATCGCCAATGGCCAGAAGAGCGAGCTCATCGAGGCTGTTTTAGCTAACTACAACCGTCTGTTAAAGGACACTGGTGCTGATGTTGTAGTTGTTGAGGGTGTTGTTGCTGATCGTTTTGATCAGAACGAGATCAACGCTGCTATCTGCCTTGCTTTAGATGCTGACCTGATTCCTGTATCCATCGGTGCCTGCAAGAAGGCTCACTCTATGGTACGCATCGCTATGGGTTACTTCGGTGATTCAGGCAAGGATCGCGTAGTTGGCGGTATCTTATTAAACGAAGACGCTCCACGTGACGCTACTGGCCGCAAGAAGCTCGTATTAGCTGGCAAGAGCGAGTGTGGCTGCAACTCTTCATGCGGTTGCTCAGGTTCTAAGGCTCCAGAGGCTGGTACTTCATGCTCAGCTGAGGGCAAGTGCCCAGTTACCATGCTGGCTAACATCCCATACAACTGCAAGAACTACGCTTTACGCGCTTCTGACTTAGCTTCCTTCTTAGAGGGTGCTTTAGTTGGCGACGAGAACGTACGTGTTTGCGGTGTATCTTTTGACGCAGCTTCTGCTCAAGAGCACGAGGTATTAATTACCGCTACTGTTCCAGCTTCAACCAATGCTGCAGTTGTTGTACTGTGTGATGGCGTTGAGGGTCAGGCAGGCAAGGCTACTATCTGCACCAAGTCCTCAGTATGGGCTGTAGCAGAGACCTTCTCCATGCTCCCAGCTGTTATCTACTCAGACGATAACGAGCGTGCTCAATCATCAGGCGAGTTTGCTGCTCAATTCTTCAATGGCGAGTTAGTTGCTTCCTTAGCTAAGGTATGTGCAAAAGAGTTCCCACTCATGAGCCCAGCAGCTTTCCGTTACAAGCTCACCGAGCTTGCTCGTGCTGCTAACAAGCGCATTGCTCTTCCTGAGGGTGATGAGCCACGTACTGTATGTGCAGCTGCTCGTGTTGCTGCTGCTAAGATTGCAGTACCTGTTCTCTACGGTAAGAAGGACGCTATCTTAGCTGTTGCTAAGGAGCAGGGTGTTTCTCTTGACGAGGGCGTTGAGTTCATCGATCCAGAGGATATCCGCGAGAAGTATGTTCCACGTTTAGTTGAGCTGCGTAAGTCCAAGGGCTTAACTGAAGAAGACGCTCGTGCACTTCTCCAGGACAACGTATTCTTAGCCACCATGATGCTTGAGGCTAATGAGGTTCACGGCTTAGTATCTGGCGCTGTTCACACCACCGCTAATACCATCCGTCCAGCTCTTCAGGTTATCAAGACCGCTCCAGGTGCTTCTTTAGTATCCGCTATCTTCTTCATGCTCATGAAGGAGCAGGTATACGTATTTGGTGACTGCGCCTTAAACCTCAACCCAGATGCAGATCAGCTCGCTCAGATCGCTATTCAGTCTGCTGATACCGCTAAGGCATTCGGCATCGATCCACGCGTTGCTATGATCACTTACTCAACTGGCAAGTCAGGTAAGGGTCCAGATGTTGACCTCATGACCGAGGCTACCAAGAAGGCTCAGGAATTACGTCCAGACCTCGTAATCGACGGCCCACTCCAGTACGACGCATCTGTAATGCCTGACGTTGCTGCTCAGAAGGCTCCAGGTTCTAAGGTTGCTGGTAAGGCTACCGTATTCATCTTCCCAAGCCTCTCCACTGGTAACACTGTTTACAAGGCTGTACAGCGTTCAGCTGACGTTGTTGCTATCGGTCCTATGCTGCAGGGCCTCAACAAGCCTGTAAACGACCTCTCCCGTGGTGCTTTAGTTGATGACATCGTTTACACCGTTGCCATCACCGCTATCCAGGCTGGTCAGCAGGACAAGTAATTCATAGTTACACCATAAGTAACTAAACTAGGCCCAAGTTGTGAACACAACTTTAGGCCTTAAAGGGCATCGCTGAGCAATCAACGATGCCCTTTTCATTTGTACTGCATGCAATTGCCTGCAAGTACCAAAACGCACGGCCTTTGCAAGCCATGGGCGTGCTAAAGCTAAATTCTTGTGCTGCAAGTGCGAAACGATTCTATGTGTCTAACGCAAAATACTTTTGTAGCTGCATGATTTTGATCCACGATAAATGCAGCTATCTTATGTCCAATATCCTGCTATGGACAATACTAGTGCACCCTTGCGCCAGTCTTTGTAAAGCTCTCTTCACAATCAGTTGTACGCGCCGATACGCCTAACAGCAAGTTAGCAAAGTGTAACTTTTTCAACAAAACACCAACCTTTCGCATTTACATCGCATTTTCCGTGGTTACGCTTGCACTTATGTGATAATTCGTATCACTTGTAAAGCCTTTTGCAGCTCTTTTTATCGTTGTTCAAATGTGCATCACACAAATGAGCGTTTGTCACGCTAAATGAGTACAAGCTGTGGATTTTTCGCTCAATTTTTGTTCAATGCGCGGCAATGCTCACAAAGCCATAACAAACCTAGCGTGACATGGAACACATTAAAAGAGCGTGCGCTATAATGCAAAACACCTTTTGTGAGCAGTGGTATCACTGCTTAACGGCAATCTAGGCACATACATGTATATTTGCTTGTCTTTGACTGCGATTTTGTGTTTAGAGCCTTTTATGTGTGGTCTATGATGTACCTTAGCAAAGTTGTGCGTAGCTTGTGATAGTTGGAGGAAAAAATGCACGTAGTTATCGCAGGTGGATCTGGCTTCGTCGGCGGATACTTTGCCAAAATGCTGATTGAACAGCGTCACCAGGTTACTGTGCTTACCCATTCCGATATCGCAGTGATCAACGCTCGTCTTGAGAAACACCACGGCCTGTCAGGTAAAGTTAATCTCATCTCTTACGATGATTACAACGGCGAAGGCGATGTATTGTTTAACTTTGCAGGCGAGAGCTTTGGTGCAAAGGCAATTACCACCCGTCGTCTTAACCTGCTCTTATCTAGCCGTTTAGACATCATCAATAAGTTTAAGGCTCTCATCACCCTGCCTCCAATCTATGTACAGGCAAGTGCTGTGGCTATTTATGATGACAAGGGCAATGGTGAGATCGACGAGAACAGCCCAACTAATGGCGACAACGAGATTGCTGAGCTTACTCGTAAGTTAGAAGCTGCAGCTCAAGAATTAAATGAGCGCTTCAACTTCAAGCACTTCTATATTGCACGCTTTGGTATCGTGCTCCACCGCAATGGTGGATTTATCAAGAAGTCAGCTTTCACCCCACCATTTACCATTTTACATGCCGAGAACAAGGTTCCATTCATTGAGCTGCACGACACTCTCAATGCCTTAATGCTGATGACTGAAGGTACTTTACCATCAGGCCCAGTTAACCTCGTTTCTCCTCAGAGCGCTACTTTAAAAGAGCTTTTAGCTTGCTGCTTCAAGCACTCCAAGCTGCCACCAATCCCAATCATGACTGGTTTCTTAAAGCTTGGTGATCGCCGTATGATTCTGTTAAAGGCAGATCAAGACGTTAAGCCAAATGTGCTCTTACAACACGGCTTTAAGTTCTATACGCCAGACATCTCTAAGGTCGAATAGAACTACAGCTAACAGCTACAGAAAACTAAAGCAGCTCCACGTAACACTGGGGCTGTTTTTGTCTTTGCCTCATGCAGATACGAAAAAGCCCATCACAATGGATGGGCCTAATCATGATTGCTTAAGTAGCTCTCACATGCGAGCTACTAGAATTTGTTAGCAAGCAATTTAGCGTTTGCTAAATGCAGTGCTTGTTAACAAGCAATTGAGTGCGAGCCTTAGAGCTACGCTTTGCATGCTAGCGAGCAACGTAGAGCGAGCCTGTGAGAGCTACTCTTTGCTTGTTAGCGAGCACAGATGCCGCCATCTACGAGGTAATGGGAGCCGGTGGTGAAGGTACCCTTCTCGGTTAAGAAGTAGACTACCTCTGCAACCTCGTCGGAGGTACCGCAGCGGCCAGATAAGAATAGCTGTCCCTCTTCAGCCCATGCTTCCTCAGATGAGATACCTACCTTATCAGCATAGCGCTTAATTGCAGCCTCTGACAGAGGAGTGCGGATGGTACCTGGGCACACAGCATTCACACGAATACCCATTGGAGCTAAGTCCACGGCTAAAGAGCGAGTGATTTGACCTAAAGCGCCTTTAGTGAGGCCATATCCAAAGTTATTGCTCTTGCCGATGAAGAACTGATCTGAGCAGTTAATTACGATTGAGCCTTTGTCTGCATCCTTTAGGAAAGGTAAGGCCTCTTGAATAGTAATGATGGTGCCTTTGATGTTGGTATTCATCATGAGATCAAGCTCGTTATCGGTGATGTTCATGATGGTATTGGAGCGGTGAATACCAGCATTGGCAAAGAGAGCGTCAATACGGCCAAAGAAAGTAGCAGCACCACTAATCCAAGTGTTTACCTCGGAGCGCTCTTTAACATCTACTTTAGAAAAGTAGAAAGTAGCATCAGCATAGCCTAAAGATCTAATCTCTTTTTGTAGAGCAACACATGCTTTCTCTTCAATATCGCAAAAAGCCACGCGCCAGCCTTCAGCAAGAAACTTAAGCACGGTGGCACGACCGATACCTGCTGCAGCACCAGTAATGGCGATTACCTTGCTCTTATCACTATCAGTATTGTGAGAGACTTGCTTAGAAGTAGCATCAATAGCATGAGACTCTGCTGCATGCACATGAGCATCATCCTCGATCTCTAATAAGTCATCATCAATATCTGACTCATACTCAGATGCTTTAGCTTTTTTGACATACTTACGAGCTGCCTGACGTACCGCTTCTTTTTGAGCCAAGATACGCTTTGGAGTTGACTCAATTGGCTTTTGAGGAGAAGAGCGGGTACCAAACTCAAAATACACCGCACCGTCTGCATCTTTGCAACGAGTTACAGTGACAAAACGCATCTCTGGATGCTCGTCTAAGTAAGCCTCTGTAAACTCAATTAGACCGAATGGCTCGGAGTTATTGATGATACCAATACGAGCGGTCTTTACTGTATAGCCATTGCTACCATCAGTCTTACGTATATTGTTGTACAGGGATACACCATAAACCTTTTTAGTTGGTGATTCCTTATACGGAGTGATTACAAAACGGATGTTCTTAAACTCACCCCAAGTAGCCTTAAACTTAGCCATATCCATGGTTAGAAAATCTCCATTGGTCTAACACTGTGATTCTAGCAAAGACAAAGCTCGATAGCATCACTAAGCATCTTTTCTTGGGTTACATGCCACATATAAGACCGCAATAACTGTTAAAAGCCATCAGACTAACGTAGTTTCCTTAAGGTACTAATCACTTACATACATAAGTATATGATGTCAGTGCCTTATGTAAATTTTTAAGCATGTGTGCATATTTTTTCTGATAAATGGCATAAATACGCCATTTTATAGAATTGATTGCTTTTTACATATGCAAGTTTTGTCAAGCAATCAATGTTGCATGCGCTAAGTTGCACTAAGCTAACAAGAATTGCAATTCACTCTACAACAAACGCAAAGAACATAAGTGTAAGCAATGTGCGATTGATGAGTTTGTGCACTACATTTTGCAGGTTTTGCGTACGGCTCGTTGGCTTATTTATCTTGTAGACGGGGTAGCACTACGCAAGTGTGCGCTTGAAAGGAGCTTACTAGGTTCAAAATGATGAAAATTGTCCACTCAAATTGCTGCTTGCAAGAAATATCAAAGAGTTGATCTTGCATCGTCGTTGTGCCAAAAAGATTTTTCGACCTGCATTTTAAAGTGATCCACTTCACACAAAGCGGCATATTCACGCCATTTAAAGTGACTTATTTTGATGCAGATCACTTACCAATTTCGATATGTATGTTTGACGGTGTGCATAGCTAGGATAAAAATAGGCTACGTAAACAGTTTTACACAACGTTCTTACTCAACAGTTAAGCGCTTAAACCAAGAGACGAACAAAACTTTTTATCATGCTTTAGAGGCAGATATGTTCACTATCTACAATCGCAACACTGTCAAAACACAACCTAACAAAGACCACCCATCCCACCTTAACTTTTCTTCAGGTGAAGCCTACGAAGATGCTTTAGCACGCCTCAATCATGCTGATGCTCAGGCTTTAGAAGAGCAAAGCTTTGAAGAGGAAAAGGCTGACAGTCTTTTCAAGAGCAGCGCTACTGGCTACAGCAGCATTGACTCACTCGATAGCAACTTCTGCTCACGCATCAAGGATGGTAGTGAGGTTAAGACCACTCCAAAGCGTCACCACATCATCCGACTAATTAAGCGCAAGTAGTGTTTGCTTGCCTTTACTTTGCCTGAGCCATCCAAAATCACGATGGCTCATATAGACATATGATTGTAAGACTTAATTTTCTCTTGCTAAATTAGGAGATATCATGCCTGAAGCAGTCTTGGACGATGAACTGCTAGAGCATAAGCATCATGGCTCAAAGCAATTACATAATGTTAGTCATGGATCATTTAAGCCCTCTCATTACGCTTCTAACGAACAGCCAAGTCCATGTAATGATGAGCAGCAGATGCAAATCCATCGTCATAATGAAAAAGGCATTCTAGGCCGCATTCATGACATCGGCTCCAAGGCAATTTTCCCAGAGCCAATTGAAAGTGTTATCCCTCACATAGCGCGTGCAGGCCATAATAGCTACAGCTCACACAAGCATCATTGCATTGAGCACTACAACGCTACAGACTCCGTTCACATTGATCTGCAATCACATCTAGGCGAGTGTCACAACCTCTTAAACAGAGCAAACTTTAGTAACGACCACGACCAAAGCATACTGCATCCACATGCAAGCATGGCGTACAAATCAGAAACTATAGATGGCGTGAACAGCCATGCCGATGCTTTAGCTAACGGCTATAGAAATGACCATAGCGTCTTTACTAATAACGCATCTGCTGTAAGTAATGAAAACAATATCGCCCACAACTCTGCTATAAGCAATGACAACCGTAGCTGCAACAACTCTGCTATAAGCAATGACAACCGTAGCTGCAATAACTCTGTTATAAGCAATGACAATACAAGCGGCCACAACTCTGTAGCTAAGCAAGGTGAAGCTTATACTCAAGCTTCGCACGCTTTATCTGCAGCTAGCAAGAGCAAATCATCAGCTCATGTTCTCAAGGACGCTAACGGCGTGCACTTAGAGACTGTTGAAGACGAGGCTCTCTTTGCTGATACTTATGTCACTCCAGGATCAGATAATGAAGATTTAGCCCTGAAAGCCAAGCTCTTATCCACATTAGGCTGGCGTATGGCTTCAGTGGGCGCTGAAACTCGACTGATTGTCCAGTCAGTAAAGAAGATGTCTCATGATCTGGGCTGTCGCAATATCGATTTATCTATCTCACGTGATGGCATCATGGTCAAGTTACGCCGTGGCAGTAACATTGCTGTTGACTTTAAAGAGATCAAGCACTTTGCCATCAACATGGATTCGCTTTGTCGGCTCCATCAGATTTGCTTGCGTGTTTCCAATGGCTCACTTAGCGATCCTCACCAGATCTTCTTAGCTATTCGTGCAGTAAGACCACGTCATTATCAACACAAGCAACTCATCTTTATTGAGGCAATTGCTGGTGGTTGCTTTGCCTACCTCAATGGCGGCAATGCAGCCGTTTGCTTAGGAGCTTTAATTGGCTGTTTGTTCTTAATGTATTACCGCTTCTTGTTTATTAGACGAGGCTTCTTTGAATCCTTTACCTTCATGCTATGTGCATGTATTGGATCTTCCATAGCCGCTTTATGTTGCCACTACCTCTTTAATGGCACTCTAAGCAATGTAATGCTTGCAGCAACCGCCTCAACCTTACTCTTAGTACCAGGCTTCCCGCTCATAAATGGCTTTTTGGACATTTTTAAAGGCCATGTACCAATTGGTCTAAACCGTATCGTGATTGCTTTGGTATTGATAGTGTCAGCTGCAGTCGGCTTATTAATGACCTCATTTATCTACTCAAGCGTAACCGCTATATTCGGCTAGCACTAACTATCGATCCTAAGGCCGAAGCTGCACTGTCAATGAGCTCATACTAAATGCGCCCCGTATGCTCAGTGCAGCAGATCTATTTCAAGGCTAGTGTAAGCGACTAGCCGCTTGAACACACAGATTAACTTTTACAAATCCTATGCCTAAAGGCATGGGATCAGGACAGACTCAAATGGATTTACACATCATGCTCTCAAACGAGCAATGGCTCACCGTGATGTACCATGCATTAGCTGCAGCGGTAATTGGACCTGCCTTTGCTATGCTTTTTACTGTTCCAGGACGCTATCTAACTTTAATCGCACTTGTTTCAGCTTTAAGTCGCGGCTCACGTGACATGTTTGTGATGATGAATGTTGAAGTGATCCCAGCTACTTTCATTGCCTGTAGCATCTGCTCTTTGATCTTTATTTACTTTGGCCCACGATTAAAAGTACCACGCCCTATTTTCACGGTACCTTGCATTATCTCCATGATTCCTGGAGTAGATGCATTCAACGCATTAGTTGCACTGATGAACGTAGCTGAGCCAGAGAGCAATGCCGTTTTAAATGATCAAATCTTAGTACTCTTCCACAGCGGCATGCGCAGCATCGGCATTATCTTCTCTATTGCCATTGGCCTTGCTATTCCACCACTGTTCTTCTACAAGTACCGCCACGTTAAGCTTTAATCTTACCGAGATTAAACAAGGTAGTCAGAACATGGCTGCTACAAATGGCTGCCGCATAAGAGCAGCCATGATCACTTAGCTAGTAAAACTTAGTCTTTGTACTCTATAGTTTCACTAATACCATCTACTGTCTTGATAGTAAGTATGTTTTCTTTAAATTTCCATTTTAAGAAAGCATGCTTCTTACCATCAATCTCAATCTCTGGGGCTTTCACCTGATTCATCTTGGCTGCATACATAGCTCTTAAAAAGCGCGATGCCGTTGCTTGATCCCAGGTTCGGTCAAAAACACCATGGTTTGGACGATCTTTTAGTGCATGGTAACCATGCAACTCATCGTCAACCGTGCGTGTTAATGTTGCCCTCTTGCCATGCACTAAGTTTTCAATGGCCTCACTCAAAGATTGCAAAGCAAGACTGTTGATTTGAGCTGAGAGAGTAATGGAGTCTAAATCAGGTGCAACCTCAACAGAGCGTTGTACAAGAACAGCCCCAGTATCGATGCCACGATCAACGATATGCCAGCTCATACCAGCCTCACTATCGCCTGCCCAAACAGCCCATACTGTAGCCATGACACCACGATGCCACGGGAGCAGAGCATTGTGATAGTTGATGATAGTGTTGTTATCGACAGTCTCATCTTTAAAGATGTACAGATTGTAGGCGCTAATGATAAGAGCGTCTTTTACACCCTTTAAAGCGGCTTCAATCCCATCATCCTTACTCTTTTGAGTCGTACTAACAACCTTAACTACTTTTAACTCTGCAGATGCGTTAAAACACTCGTTAAAGCGCTCATAAAACTTAGAGAGCATGGGCTCAATACCCACAAAGTATATGCAGCTAAAAGACTTAAGCTTAGCCATAACCTGATCGTCGGTACAAACTTTCTGATTATCATTGACTGTTGTATTCATCAAAAAATCCTTAGATCAGCTTAGTTCTACAGCCATCGATTATAGCATTTGCAGTCAACAAAACTGTGCTAAGTTTGCCGCGCTGCCTTGATAGAGAGGAGAAGTGCTAAAACAATAAAAGGCAGGGTAGATTGTAGATATAAGCATGTTAACAAGGCTGCAAATGCAGCCTTTTTATAAATGAATGGTAAGAGGCTTATTTTGCAGCCTTTTTATAAATGAATGGTAAGAGGCTTATTTTGCAGCCTTATCATCCTTGTCGTCTTTGCTATCTGACTTACCAGTGAGCTTAGCGAAGACGTCTTTGACCTTCTCGGTTAACTCTTCGTACCAAGTTTGCTCTTGGGCACCAGCAATAACATTATTGAGGCGCTCGCTAATGCGATAGCAAACAGTGTTCTCGGTCTCTGCGTCACCCCAGTCAACAGTAGTAAGCATCTTTACAGCCTCGGTTACATGAGACACAGTAAAGATATGGAACTTACCTTCAGCCACAGCCTTCACAACAGCAGGACGCAATACCAGCTGATTGACGCATGAGCTTGGGATGATAACGCCCTGCTCTCCAGTTAAACCATGGAGACGGCAGACGCGATAGAAGCCCTCAATCTTCTCATTTACGCCACCAACAGCTTGCACATCACCAAACTGATCTACAGCACCAGTTACCGCTAAGCCCTGGCGAATTGGCAGACCTGCAAGTACAGAGATCACCGCACACAGGCCAGTTAAGCTAGCAGAATCGCCATCAACCTCACTGTAGCTTTGCTCAAATACTAGGCTTGCAGATACTGGCAGAGGCTGCTCTGAACCAAACTCTTTGGTGAGGAAGCCGTTAATGATCATCATGGCCTTAGCGTGGATTTGACCAGCAAGCTCGGCCTTACGCTCAATATCAATAACGTCGCCTTCACCACCTGCTCTTAAAGTAGCAGTGATACGTACTGGCTCGCCATACTCATATGAAGTGCCTAAGGTCTCAATCACGGACAGGCCATTGATTTGACCAACTACTGCACCTTGAGTTGAGATCAAGAGCTGACGATCACGGTGTTCACGCAATACCGACTCAGCTAAGAAGTTGTTTCTAAAGTCTAAAGCTGCAATAGCCTTTAACACATGGTAACGACTTACAAATGAGCATGAGACATGATCTTGTGAATCTGCAGCGTTTTCTTTAGCTTCTGGACACTGAACATCTTTTAAGTTGCGCAGAGCAAAACGATTTGCCTCATAAATGAGACTCTTTAAAGAAAGTTCAGTTAAGCCTAAATAACGTCGATCGCCGCTAATACGGCAGCTATAGGCAGCAAGCAGCGCTAAAGCATCGCGTGAAAACGGTAACAGATCAGAGCCTGATCTATCGTTAAGACGGTAGTGGTTAATCAGACCGCCAAGGGTATGTAAAGCCCCCACTACTGGGAACTCTAATACGACGTCAGTATGAATGGCACTATCGAGAGTTGACCACAGCAAGCTTAGCTGAGCTACATCAGTAGCATCACCAACTAAAATGAGCTTTAAGGCATCATTTTCAGCTAAGCAAGCGTCAATCATTCCAAGCCACTTGCTATGCTCAATTAAATGCACACATGGCATGATGATGACGTTGTAGTTTGCTCTGCTCTGAGAACAAGCAGCCTTATCAGCGCACTCAGATGATTTAGCATCCCTCTCGTGGCTGTCATCTTGTCCAGATGCGGCAGCTAAAGTGCCAGCCTCAAACAGACCATCTTGGCAAACTGATGTAAGAGAAGTTAAAGCTACCTTGTGATCGTCTTTGCCCAGTTCTTTTAAATCTTTATTTGGCTCAGAGGTCTCTTCCTCAACTACAGCTGCAGTAACTTGCTTAGTAGTGAATAAACCTTCATCGCAAATACGAGTCACACGATTGCTCTTACGAGCTTGACCAGCGAGCTTAACACTAGCACCGCTTGCTGACATCAGACAGTAGTTAGCGGTTAAAATGCCATCCTCTTTGTCATTGCCAAAGAGCTCAAACTTAGTCGGAGCATAAGCGATCACGGCCTCAATGCCTGAGACCTCTTTGACCATGTCATAGGCAGTAGCTAAAGGATCGATCAAACGACCAGTGCACATGACCAGCATGCGCTCACGCTTGAGCGCAAACAAACTGCGCATGGCATTTTTTGCACGCAGCTGTAAAGATGCAAAAGAACGAGGAGCAATCTTGTCAGATAACTGATCGCCCTCAGTAAGCTTTGCATCGCCTTTTGGTAAAGCACTATTTGAGCTGTCTAAATCATGATATAACTGCTCTGGAAAAGCAGGATATAAATCACTTCTTTCAAGCATAGTTACACCTTTGATCTCTTCAGACATGCTGCCGTCTTTAAGCTTGAACTTAATTGCCTTCAAGAACAACCTCGTAAATTCCATCGAGCTGTCTATAACGCTCAGCTAAATCAAGACCGTAGCCTACGATAAAGCCTTGCTCAAGCTCATATGCATAGTAATCAACATTAATATCGATCTCACGACGCTCGTGCTTATCGATACATACTGCAATCTTAACACTAGCAGCACCGAGCTCATACATATGAGCCACGATCTCTTTCATGGTTAAACCAGTATCTACCACGTCTTCGATTAACAGTACGTCTTTACCTTTAACATCCTGTTCAACATCTTTGATGAATTTAACTACACCTGAAGAACCAGTGCCTGAACCATATGAAGATGCACGTAAAGTATCGATGGTCATATCCATGTTGTCGATCTGACGAATCAGATCAGAGAAAAATGGAATAGCGCCTTTTAAGATGCATACAGCACAGAGCTTCTTGTCCTTGTAGTCAGCACTAATCTGTTTGCCCATCTCAACTACACGCTCATGTAGTTGCTCCTTGGTATACAGAGGGATAAGTTCTTTAACTTTTAATTCGCTTGACATAGAAGCCGCTCCAGTTGTGCAAAGACGTACGTTAGAACAGTGAAGTATGTACTTTAGCTTTGATGATACTCGCTAAGGTAATTCAACTACAGCATACGTGATTGTTAATGTGAGCCATGGCAGTTACTTATTGATAAAGCATTAGATAATGCCTAGCTAACCGCCCATCACAAATTATGAGAAATTTGATCGATTATAGCTAACCTACAAGTTAAAGTCATCAGTAAAAAGGCGTATAAGCGCCGTGCTGTCTACCTTTTTGAGAACATAATACTCACGGTTAAGCCAATTTAAGCCCCCCAAAAGATACTCAACACAATTTACAAAGCAACCATCATTTAACCACACGGATTTTCATAAGCTGTGTAAACACTTTCAAACTAGTGACAAATAGGCTGTCGCCCCAAAAAACAAATCACTTACTTCATTTAGAGCCCAGTGCAGCCCATGCCACTACAAAGTAATCAAAGGCTCAACCTCATGCTACTTACATGAAATGTTCTTACGTTAAGATCATTGCGATCATATGAATGAGCATAGTGCTGCAAAAGATCACAGCATCTAAATACGGCTTTAGCTGCTAATATTTCTGTTTGTACACAATGATTATTGCGTTCATAAGACTATACTAAGTATTCTAAGGTATAGTCTATTTGAGGACTAAGCAGTGAAGATAGTCTTACCAAGCGAAGGCTAGCTTTACCCAATGCAGCATTAGCTAAAAATCTTAGCTGTGATTAAGCATGGTCAACTGTGTTTGTGAATTAAGCAAATAAGGAAAACAGAATGATTTTTGGTAGCAAGAAACTGTCTAAGATGGTTGCCATCAGTGCTTTAAGCGCTGCTTTAGGCGCTGTGCTGTTCACCACTAGCGCAACAGCATCAGAGATCAAATACATGGAGCGCATTGCTCCTGCTTATCGTGATGGAGCCTCTGCAAATATGTTAAGCCTGACCAGTCTTGAAGACGTTAAGAACTTTACCAAGAACTTCAAGGAAGAGTTTGGCACCATCAAGCCTGAAATCATCAAGGTTCCAAATGAGTTTGAGCAAGGTGAAGTTGAGGTTTCCTTATACAAGCCACAAGCTTGCACTGAGCCATCTGACAAGTGCCCTGTATATGCAGATGTTGCCGTTAAGCAAGATCGCCGCATGGATCGTCCTTTAGTAGTGTTTCTTCACGGCGGCGGTTTCCTCTTCCGCAATGCCTATTACATGTCTAACTACTATCAGACAATCGCAAACACACTGCAAGCTAACGTAATCGTACCAAAGTACCGTCTATCTACTGAAAAGCCATTCCCTGCACAGCTTCATGATAGCTACAGTGCGCTTACTTACTTCTATCAGAACGCAGATAAATACCGCATTAATACTGATGCTATTGTGTTAATGGGTGAAAGCGCTGGCGGTGGCTTAGCTGCCGGTATGTCTTTATTTAATCGCGATCATTACGACTTCCCAATTGCTGGCCAGGTTCTGACTTATCCAATGCTTGATTACCGCACTGGCACCAACGAAGTTGTTAAGGCCGAGAAGACTGGCGAGGTCTTATGGACTCCTGAGAGCAATGTATTTGCTTGGAGTCAATATGGTGATGCCAAAGAAGTAGCTCATATGGCCCCAGATGCTCGCAAGAAGCTCATCCAGAAGAGTGACTACTTAGGCTACTTCTCACCAACCTTTGCTCAGGACTTAAACAACATGCCTGCTAGCTTCATCTATGTAGGCGACATCGATCTCTTTGTTAATGAGTCCTTAAACTTTGCCAACCAGTTAGTTAATGCTGGTAACGAGGTTGAGCTGCACGTTGAGAACGGCGTCTACCACTGCTTTGACTACATCGTTCCAGAGGCAGATGAGTCTGCAAAGTATCGCAAGGCTCTCTTTAACTTCATGGCTGACCGCATGTACGGCGTCCACTAATCAGCCACTACACCACATCCATAGCTGCTAGCAATAACTTCTAGCACCCCATTAGGCCACCAGCTGCACAGCCGACTTCGGCATGCCCTGATGGCCTTTTTCTTTGCAGATCCAGTCAAACATCCCTGCCACCCTATCATCCGTTAGACAAACATCAACCATAGCGGCAAAAGCTAGTCAAATTGTCAAATTAACTGTCAACGATAAGACAATCTAAACAGTCAAGATCGTGTGTAATGATTAATTGCACAAAAAAGCGGCGCTTAACTCACATAATCAGTTCCATAAACCTAGCAATTCCAAGGCTTAAATAGGCTTATGACAAGAAACTTGCAAAAGTAATTTGGTAAATAGGCACAGCTTATGCACTTTATAGATTACGATTCCAAATGGCCATGATGTCCACAGATAGCTCATGGCAAGTTATGCGAGATAACGACTATGGCTCTGTACGTCAATACCAACGTGAGCTCCATTAATGCTCAACGTAAGCTGGCTAACTCGACCTTAGCCCTGAATACCTCATATCAAAGACTCTCATCCGGTCTTCGTATCAACAGCTCCAAAGACGACGCTGCTGGTCTTCAGATCTCCGATCGCTTAACTGCCCAGATAAATGGCTTAAATCAGGGAAATCGTAACGCCAACGACGGTATCGCCTTAGCCCAAACCATTGAAGGTGCCTTAGACGAAACCACCAACATGCTGCAGCGTATCCGTACCTTAGCTGTTCAGGCCGCTAACGGTACCAATACTCAAAAAGATCGCCAAGCTCTTCAAGAGGAAGTTAACTCTCTCTCAGAGGAAATCACACGTATCGCCAAAAAGACCACTTTTGCTGGTGCCCAAGTTCTCGACGGCGGCGGCAACAACTCCTTAATGCGCAAGATTGGCAATACCCAAAAGTATGAGTACTTCTTCCAAGTAGGAGCGAACTCCAAGGACGAAATCACCCTTGAATGCGGTGCCTTTACCATGCACGCGATAGCAACAACTATTAATGTTGCCAACTTGCCAGTCTTTAGTAATAACAATCAAGGAAATGTTGGTACCGATTGGTCAAAAGCAGGTCTTTCAAAGGCAAATGGTACTAATGAGGTACGTTGGTTGGTAAAGACTCCTCAGGCTGCTCAGAACACCCTGAATACTATTGATAAGTTCATTGAATACGTTGATTCTAAGCGTGCGGCCCTAGGCGCAATACAGAACAGAATGGAAAGTACCATTCGCAATCAGAGCTCAATTTCCGAGAACGAATCTGATGCTCGCAGCCGTATTCGCGATACTGATTTTGCATCAGAAACTGCAGCTTTAACTCAGAACCAGATTATTCAACAGGCCTCTCAGACTATTCTTACACAAGCCAATCAGCGACCTACCGTAGCGCTGAACCTCTTAGGCGGTTAATAGGCCTCATACAAATTACGAATCTCTCATAACGACTAAGGCTGCCGCTTTTGTGGTGGCCTTATTAAAAAAGAGATGAGCTTGCAGACAGTTTATTCGTAAGTGGCAAAGCAGCCCTTTACGAATACATTGACTGCATTATGCAAGGTGGAGATCGAGCCAATGGGCATCTCTACTTACTAAGGAATTAGGAGAGAACTATGGCCCTGTACGTCAATACCAACGTGAGCTCCATTAATGCTCAACGTAAGCTGGCTAACTCCACTTTAGCCCTAAATACCTCTTATCAGAGACTCTCTAGTGGTCTTCGTATCAACAGCTCTAAAGACGACGCTGCTGGTCTGCAGATCTCTGATCGCTTAACAGCCCAGATAAATGGCTTAAATCAGGGAAATCGTAACGCAAATGATGGTATTGCCTTAGCTCAAACCATCGAAGGCGCTCTCGACGAAACCACCAACATGCTGCAGCGCATCCGTACCTTAGCCGTCCAGGCCGCTAACGGTACTAACACAGCAAAAGATCGTCAGGCTCTCCAAGAAGAAGTTAAGTCTCTCTCCCACGAAATCAGCCGTATTGCTAAGAAGACCACTTTTGCAGGCGCACAGGTTCTTGATGGTGGCGGCAACAATACCCTGATGCGTAAGATCGCAGCAGCCCCTGGTGCTGCGGCTGATAAGTATGAGTACTTCTTTCAGGTCGGAGCCAATGCCAAAGACGAGATCACATTGGAGTGTGGTGCTTTCGATATGAATGGCATCATGAAAATGGTAAATGAGGGTCGTCAAGGTGGCCAGCAGTTGCAAATGAAAGCAGATGGTGTTGCAGCTGCCGGCAATGACGGATTTGGTCTTGTAGGCCAAAATAACAAATTATCAGAAGCATACTGGGCTGTTGATACAGCATCAGTAGCTCAGAAGACACTTCAGTACATCGATTTATTCATTGAAACCGTTGATTCTAAGCGTGCGGCCCTAGGCGCAATACAGAACAGAATGGAAAGTACCATTCGCAATCAGAGCTCAATTTCCGAGAACGAATCTGATGCTCGCAGCCGTATTCGTGATACCGACTTTGCATCTGAAACTGCAGCTTTAACTCAGAACCAGATTATTCAGCAGGCCTCTCAGACCATTCTGACACAAGCTAACCAGCGTCCAACTGTTGCGCTGAATCTGTTAGGCGGCAGATAGCCACCTAGCAGTTATCGATTCTCTATATAGCCAAGGCCGCTAACTCTCCATTGCGGCCTTTTTAGAAAAACATCTCTAGCAGACAGTTTATTCGTAAGGGGCATGCATGTCCTTTACGAATACATTGATTGCAACATGCAAGGTGGAGACAGAGCCAAGAGGCATCTCTCTACCGACTAATACATTCGGAGAGATAGATCATGGCTCTATACGTCAATACCAACGTGAGCTCCATTAATGCTCAACGTAAGCTGGCTAACTCTACTTTAGCCCTGAATACCTCTTATCAGAGACTGTCCTCAGGTCTTCGTATCAATAGCTCTAAAGATGACGCTGCAGGTCTGCAGATCTCTGATCGCTTAACATCCCAGATAAATGGCTTAAATCAGGGAAATCGTAACGCTAACGACGGTATCGCATTAGCTCAGACCATTGAAGGTGCACTCGACGAAACCACCAACATGCTGCAGCGTATTCGTACCTTAGCCGTTCAGGCAGCTAACGGTACTAACACACAAAAAGATCGCCAAGCTCTCCAGGAAGAAGTGACTGCTCTATGCCAAGAAGTCACTCGTATAGCCTATAAGACTACTTTTGCAGGAGCAAATGTTTTAATGAGTCTTGGTGCTAAAAAGACTGCTAATGGTACAGGTCAAGCAGGTGATCCTGCTCTTGATACGCTTAAGAATGCTAACGGAGCCTACTACTTTCAAGTTGGCGCGAATGCTAATGACATGATCAACTTAGAAATGAAACAAGGATTCCATATGAAAGGAATCTTTGACATGCTTGGAATTAACAAGGACAAAATTCAAGTTGACAACGGTCAGTCTAAAGCAGCAAATGCAAATAAAATGGGCCTTTACATGTCAAAGGCTGACAAGTGGTCAGCATTGAGATGGGTTGTTGCAACTCCTAGCTGTGCACAGGCTACTCTTGCAGGCATCGATCAGTTTATTGAAAAGATTGATAGTCAGCGTGCCGCCCTAGGCGCCGTGCAAAACCGCATGGAATCAACGATCCGTAACCAAAGTTCTATTGCTGAGAATGAATCTGATGCTCGCAGCCGTATTCGCGATACTGACTTTGCATCTGAGACTGCAGCACTGACCCAAAATCAGATCATCCAGCAGGCATCTCAGACTATTTTAAGTCAGGCTAACCAACGTCCTACTGTCGCTCTTAGCCTGTTAGGCCGCTAAACAAGGTTTCGTTTCTCATATCATCTCAAGGCCGTTTACTAACATTTGCGGCCTTTCTTAGGATGAACTTATCGCAGACAGTTTATTCGTAAGTGGCATGCATGCCCTTTACAAATACATTGATTGCAACATGCAAGGTGGAGACAGAGCCAAGAGGTATCTCTCTACCGACTAATACAATCGGAGAGATAGATCATGGCTCTATACGTCAATACCAACGTGAGCTCAATTAATGCTCAACGTAAGCTGGCTAACTCTACTTTGGCCCTCAATACCTCTTATCAGAGACTGTCCTCAGGTCTTCGTATCAATAGCTCTAAAGATGATGCAGCAGGTCTGCAGATCGCTGATCGCTTAACATCCCAGATAAATGGCTTAAATCAGGGAAATCGTAACGCTAATGACGGTATTGCCTTAGCTCAGACCATTGAAGGTGCTCTCGACGAAACCACCAACATGCTGCAGCGTATCCGTACCTTAGCAGTCCAGGCAGCAAACGGTACCAACACTGAAAAGGATCGTAAGGCCCTCCAAGAAGAAGTAGATTCACTTTGCCAAGAAATTACTCGTATTGGTTATAAAACTACTTTTGCCGGTGCGCATGTTCTTATGAGTAAAGGAGCAACCTCAGCTCCTAATGGCGTTGGTAATGCCAATGGCGCAAAAGCTTTAGATACTCTCAAAAATGCTGATGGAGAGTATTACTTTCAAGTGGAATTTAGTGAAACACCTCTGAAAGACTTTTTGGTGCTGCAATCTCGCAAACTTGTCTTTTCCCGCGACTTAGTTTGCCACTAATTCTTTTCGTTCTTACACTAAATTTATTGCTTTTACCAAGATAACCGAGTCCAATCTCGGAAGATACTATGATCAGTGTGTTAAGATGTGCGTTCACAGCGAAAGACTGCAAACGCCACCACCAATAAAACACTGGGGCTAGTATAGCAGTCTTTCAGGCTTTTGTTAAATTCTTCACTTGCGAGAAAAAACATGTCTGCAAAG